>JASFVG010000329.1:0-5605 GCA_050049955.1 Anaerolineae bacterium
GATTCGCTCTACCCAAAAAGGAGGGGTGACGTGGAAAAGCCGTGGCTCTCTCACTACGAGGAGGGTGTCCCTGCTGACCTAGAGATACCGTCCTACCCGGTCACGCAGAACCTGATTGACGCTGCAAAGAAGTTCCCGTCCGATACGGCGCTGATCTTCGGAAACGTGGTCGAACCTCTCGGCAACGCTCTCATGGATGCGAAGATGTGCTACCGGGAGTTGCTCGATCTGACCTACCGTTTTGCCGCTGCACTTCAGCAGTTCGGTGTCAAGAAAGGCGATCGCGTGGCAGTCCACCTGCCCAACTGTCCCCAGTTCGTCATCGCCTACTACGCGACGTTGATGGTGGGAGGCGTTGTGGTGCCCTGCAACCCTCAGTACGTACCACGTGAGCTTGAGCACCAGCTCGTTGACTCCGGTACAGAGACGATCGTCACCCTCAGCCTGACCTATCCCATCGTGAAGCAGATCCGCGACCAGACACCCCTGAAGCAAGTAATCGTCGCGAACATCAAGGAGTACTTTCCGGGTCTCCTCAAGTTCCTGTTCACGGTCGCGACGGAGAAGAAAGAGGGACACTTCCAGGATCTGTCCGGTGAGCAGAACACCTACTGGTTTCCGGACGTGCTCGCCGGGGCGCCGGCCATGCCAGAAGAGGTGGACACGGACGAGGAGGACACTGCCGTTCTGATGTACACCGGAGGCACGACCGGAGTGCCCAAGGCCGCGCAGCTGACCCAGCGGAACGTCCAGGCAAACGCGATGCAAGTCGCTGCGTGGATTCCGGGGCTGGAGCACGGACAGGAGACGATCCTGACGTCGCTGCCGCTGTTCCACAGCTATGGCATGACGACGTGCATGAACCTGGGCATCTTGACGGCGGCTAGCATGATCCTGATTGCGAATCCGCGGGTCATGGTCCACATCCTGAAATCGATCAACAGGCACCACCCGACGCTGTACCCTGGCGTGCCCGCCATGTACGTGGGTATCAACAACTTCCCGGAGTTGGAGAAGTACGACATCAGCTCTATTCGGGGGTGCATCAGTGGCGCGGCGCCATTGCCAGTCGAGGTGCAACAGAAGTTCCAGCAGCTTACGGGCGGGCGGTTGGTGGAGGGATACGGGCTGAGCGAGGCGACGCCGGTCACCCACGGCAATCCAATCTTCGGTGAGAATCGCATCGGTACGATAGGCCTGCCCTTCCCGGGAACGGATGCCAGGATCGTCGACAGCGAGAGCGGTGAGCGTGAGCTGGCGCCAGGCGAGGTGGGCGAGCTGGTCGTCCGCGGGCCGCAGGTCATGAAGGGGTACTGGCACATGCCCACGGAGACGAGCAACGCACTGCGCAAGGGCTGGCTCCACACCGGGGACCTGGCCCGGATGGACCAGGATGGGTACTTCCAGATCGTGGATCGTAAGAAGGATATGATTCTGGGCGCGGGGGGGTACAACATTTACCCGCGCGAGGTCGAGGAAGTGCTCTACGAATACCCCCAGGTCAAGGAAGCGGCAGTGGTTGGCGTGCCGGTCAGCGTCGAGAAAGGCGAGCGCGTGAAGGCCTTCATCGTCCCCAAGGAGGGCGAGACGCCAACGGAAGAGGATATCATCGCTTTCTGCCGGGAGAACCTAGCCCCCTACAAAGTTCCTAGGTACGTCGAGTTCAGGGACGAACTGCCGAAGACGATGGTGGGCAAGATCCTGCGGCGGGTGCTGCTCGAGGAGGAGACCGCGGACGACGCATCGTGAGTCGCTGACAACGCGCGATGACGCAGACATAAATGGAAAGGCGGAGCCAAGTGGCTCCGCCTTGTCACGGCAGACACGCCAATTACCCTGCTGTTCGATCGCTGCAGACCGGCCCTAGCGTGATTCGCGGGCCAGAAGTGTGTGCACTACGCTGGCGCCGGGGCTGGCGGCATGTCCAGCGCCGGTTTCGCTCGCTCCGGTGCCTTGCGATCCACGGGCTGCTCTGCTCCAGATGGCGGCGTGCTCTGAGACGGCTCCGGTACCCGGTCGGCCTTGCCCTCGAAGAGCGCAACGAATACCTGCGCGTCCAGCGTCTCGATGTCGATCAGGGTGTTGGCAACGCGATCAAGCTCTTCGCGGTGTTTCGTCAAGACCTGCGTAGCCTTCTCGTGGGCTCCATCGACGATCTTGCGCACTTCGACGTCGATCTGTTCGGCCACAGCCTCGCTGTAGTCACGCTGCTCGCCGAATTCCTTGCCCAGAAAGACCAGCTCCTCCTTCTTTCCGAAAGTCATGGGGCCCAGCTCGTCGCTCATGCCGTAGCGGGTCACCATATCACGCGCTATCTTGGTCACACGGCCCAGGTCGTTCTCGGCGCCGGTCGTCACGTCGCCGAAGACCAGTTCCTCGGCCGTGCGGCCACCGAGCGCAAAAGCAAGGTCGTCCAGGTATTTGGCCTTGCTCACCAGGTTTCGATCTTCCTCAGGTAGGGCCATAGTGTAGCCCGCGGCCATTCCACGGGATACGATTGAGACCTTATGCACCGGGTCGCACATAGGCAGCACGTGCGCCACGATGGCATGACCCGCTTCGTGGTAGGCAGTGATCAGCTTCTCCTTCTTCGACATCACGCGGCTCTTGCGCTCCGGCCCAGCGATCACCCGCTCGATCGACTGCTCAAACTCCTTCATGCCGGTGGCCTTCTTATTACGGCGCGCGGCGAGGATGGCGGCTTCGTTCGTTAGGTTTTCGATGTCGGCACCGACGAAGCCTGGCGTTGCCCTGGCCAGCGTCGGCAGGTCGACGTCGTCGGCCAGCGGCTTCCCCCGGGCGTGGAGCGTCAGGATCTCCTCACGTTCCCGAATATCGGGGCGATTCAGGATGATGCGGCGATCGAACCGGCCAGGGCGAAGCAGCGCGGGATCCAGGATGTCCGGCCGATTCGTGGCCGCGACAACGATGACGTTCGTGTCGGTGTCGAAGCCGTCCATATCGACGAGGATCTGATTGAGGGTCTGCTCACGCTCATCGTGGGAACCGCCTAAACCCGCGCCACGGTGGCGACCAACGGCATCGATCTCGTCGAGGAAGACGATACAGGGGCTGTGCTTCTTCGCCTGATCGAAGAGATCGCGAACTCTGGAAGCCCCGACGCCAACGAACATCTCAACAAACTCTGAGCCGGAGATCGAGAAGAAGGGCACGCCGGCCTCGCCCGATACCGCTTTTGCCAGCAAGGTCTTCCCGGTCCCAGGCGCACCCATCAGAAGCACACCTTTGGGAATGCGCGCACCCAGCTGAATGAACTTCTCCGGCTCCTTGAGGAACTCAACGATCTCGGCCAAGGCTTCTTTCGCCTCTCGAGCACCGCCCACGTCTTCGAACGTGACAGAGGGCTGATCGCCGGTGTGCATGCGCGCCCGACTCTTGCCGAAGGAGAGAGCACGGCTGTTGGCGCCCTGGAATTGGCGCAGCATGAGGTAGCCACCTACAAACATAGCGACGACCAATAGGATCGAACCGCCAGCGCTCAGCAACGTCATCCAGTCTGGAGGCTTGACCACTTCGATTTCGACGGTCGCTAAGTCCTCCTCCGTGACTCCCAGGTTGCGGAGCTGCTCGGTCAGCGTCGACTCCGGCCCCTTATGCGAGACAACCTCGATACCATCGGCGAGCTCAACAAGGAGCTTGTCATCCTCCACACGGATGCTCGCGACATAGCCCTCCCGCACCTGGGCCGCAACCTCCGACAGTTTCATGTCCTGAACATCCTGCACCTGCTGGGAGTAGAAGCTGTACACCAAGAACCCAACAGCAGCAAGTATGATCAGATAGATAAACGGACTTCCCCTCGATTTACCACCCACAAGCTTCCTCCAATTCGGAAACGGACGCTCCTTAGATCTGCGTTGAGCGCCCGATCATGTCTAGATGCCTAAGTTGTTTTGTAAGATGATTGTACCACAAATTGAGACGGGACGCCACCTCACGGTACCAAGTCTATCTCCACGACCAGGATACTGTTCGCCTCCTCGGTCGTTAGACCTGGATCGATCACGGCAAGCCGGCTACCAGGCTGGCCGTCAGGGTACATACCCGTACGCAGTTGATAGCGGCCGGGCGAAGCGGCGGCAGGGATCGTGAGCTGATGCGGATCCACGATCTCAATCCCTGGATTCCACTGCGTTGTATGCAAGTGCGGCTGTCTGTCATCTTGCGTGACGAGGCTGCCATCGGGACCAATGAGGTGCACGAATACAACGTACCGTTCATCCACGGCACGATTGGCTTCCCAGCGCAGCGCAATCCCAAGCATCTCACCAGGACTGAAGATTCGCTGCTGCATAACGGCACCCTTCAACTGGATTCTGTTGTCTAGGTTGGCGCTTAAGGCGATTTCCGATCCGCCTGCCACCGTCAGCGTAACAGTCTCGCCGGACCGGACAGTCGCATCGGGCTCGGGTTGCTGAGCTGTCACCTGGCCCTCGGCCTCTGAACTCCAACTCGTTTCGACCACGACGTTGAGTCCCATCGATTCCAGGCCCTTCTGCATCTCCCCGGCGGGTCGCCCAACCACATCTGGCATGACCAGCTCTCGCCCAGGACCACTGATCACGACGAAGACTTTGGTGCCAGTCGGCACGCTCTCGCCAGCCGGCGGGTCCTGCTCGATCACCGTGCCCTGCGGGACGCCTGGCTGATCGCGCTCCTCCTTGACCTCCAGCTCAAGCCCGGCCCGCCTGAGGAGTGTGCGAGCCTCCTCGACAGGCCTATCGATCACCTTCAGGACGGCCACGTTGACAGGCTCCCGTGTCGGCGTGACCAACGCGGTCGGCGTCGGGATCGCGAGACCGGTCGGCACAGCTGCGTAAGAACGATAGACAAGCCACCAGAGCGGGATTAGTCCCACAACCGCCACCAGTGCGACGACACCGAGCACCCAGGTTAGGGCTTCAGAGCCGAAGGTGGCGGCCTGTATGGTGACGGGCTCACTGTCAGAGAGCCAGTCCCCCACGGACACGGATGTGGGAGAAGAACCGGCCGGCTGCTGCCATGGGGTGGGCTCTTGCCGGCTGACAGGCTCCTGCCAGCCAGTCGGCTGCTCCACGTGCATCCGGTACTCCTCCAGGACATGGACCAACTGTTCGGCGGTCCTGTACCGGGCTGAGGGTTCCTTGGAGAGCAGCTTGCGTACGATCCATTCCAACCTCTGTGGCACTAGGGGGTTGCGCACCGCTAGCGGCGGAGGCTCGTCACGCAGATGCTTCATCGCCAGCCCTGTCGGAGTGTCCGCCTGGAAGGGCGGCGACCCGGACAGCATCTCGTACAGGACTACCCCGATACTGTAGACGTCGGATGCGGGCGTCGGCGGATCGCCGGCAGCCTGCTCCGGGGAAAAGTAGACGGGGCTACCCCATACCGTGTTGGAGTCAGTGAGCCCGGATTCCGACAGCGCGCGGGCGATGCCGAAGTCAACTACTTTGGCGCGGCCATCGGGCGTCACGAGGACGTTCTGAGGCTTGATGTCGCGATGGATCACGTTGGCCTTATGCGCGTGGCCCACGCCGGCAGCTATCTGGGTCACAATCTCGAGTGCCTCGCGGACGCTCAGGCGTCGTCTCTGCCGGATGAGCGT
>JASFVG010000330.1:0-5595 GCA_050049955.1 Anaerolineae bacterium
GTCAATGATATCGAGACCGATCGCTAGCTCACTCTCCGTGATGATGAGGGGCGGTCCCACAAAAAGCAGATTTCGCATTACGTTGGTGCTGAGCCCTCGCTCCAGCAATCTGCCGCGAATGGTGCCAGCCACAACTGGATCCAGAGGTTCTTTGGTTTGCCGATCGTTCACTAGTTCCAGACAACAGAATAGCCCCATGCCCCGGACATCACCCACGCAGCGGTGCCGGGACTTCATATCTTCAAGTCTGGCCTTCACATAGATCCCCTGCTTTCTAGAATTCTCGATCAGATTCTCGTCGTGATAGACCTGGAGGACAGCGCTTCCCGCAGCGCATGCCAGCGGGTGCGAGTTGTATGTGAGTCCCGCGTACAGCATCTCCTGGCTTAGCTTCTCCATGATCCGATCCGAGATGGCCACACAGCCCAGAGGCACGTAGCCACAAGTAATGCCCTTTGCCAACGACATCAGATCAGGTGTAACGTCGTAGTGATCGACGGCAAACCACTTGCCCGTGCGGCCAAAGCCGACCATGACTTCATCGACTATGAGCAAGATGTTGTGCCTGTCACAGATCTGGCGCAGCCGCTGCATATACCCGTCTGGGGGGGCAAAGAAACCCGCAGCCCCGGTCTGGGTTTCCACCAGTACCGCAGCTACCGTAGCCGGTGACTCGTAATGGATGACTTCTTCAACGTGCTCAGCGCACCGCAGGTTGCATTCAGGATAGGTCAGTCCGAAAGAGCAACGGTAGCAGTACGGATCGAGGAAGTGCACGACGCCCGGAATACCTGGCTCGACAGGAGGGCGCCTCGGATCACCAGTCAGCGAGATAGCACCATAGGTCGCACCGTGGTATGAGCGATACTTGGCCAGGATCTTGAACTTGCCTGTGTACGCTCGGGCGATCTTGACCGCGTTCTCGTTGGCGTCCGCACCGGCAAGCGTGAAGAAGAAGTGCTTCAGGTCCCCTGGCGTTACCGCCGCCAAGTCCTCGGCGAGTCTCGACCTGGACAAGCAAGCCGAGTCCGGGCGAGCATAGCACATCTTCTCTGCCTGTTTCTTGATGGCCTCGACGACTCTCGGGTGTTGGTATCCAATGCTAAGGTTCACCAGGGCTGAAGAGAAATCAAGGTACTTGTTGCCGTCGGCATCCCAGAAATACACGCCCTTACCAGTTTCGACGACCATGGGGTCCAGGTCTGCCTGGACAGACCAACTGTGGACAAGGTGCCTTCTGTCAAGGGTCTTGATTGCTTCCTTTGATAACACGGAGGTCTCCTATTGCTCAACTTGGTCCAGTCGCCCGCGTTGCTGGACGCGCCTGCCCTCTAGGTTTCGGTAACAAGCAGTGTTTCTTACTCCTGCCCCGAAAGGTACTCGGTGATGATCTCTTTCACCTCGCGGCGAATCTCCTCGGATACGGGTGGCGGTTCGTGCGTCGCCAAGACCAGGCGGGCGCTTGCGTAGGCACGCTCAACGACTTCGGGGATCTCCTGGCTTTCCCACGCCCCGCGCGAGCGGCGGTCAAAGAGTCTCACTTGCGACTGCTCTCTCATGTGCCGGAAAGTATGCTCGTGTGTGAGGAATTCGCCACCAGGCCCCACCTCTGCAATGACGTTCTGGGCCATTTGGGCATCAGTGAGGGGAATGCCTGCCACCATGGCCTGAATCATGCGCGCGCACTCCACATCCAACATGAATTTGGCATAATCGAAGGTCAGCCCAAACTCAAGTGCTCCCAGCCCATTGATGATGTTGGCACCTGCCAGGGCCGCGATGAGGCCGTTCATAGCCGACTCGTAGCCGATCTGTGGATCGACCGACTTGGTGCTGCCGGGAAAGGCTGAAACCAGGCTGGGCAGCTGGTAGTACTGGGCCAGCCTGGCAGTCGACGCGTCCAGCATCCCCATCTCTGGCGCGCCGTAGGCGTGATTTGCAGTCTTGAGATCCATCATCGCGCCCGAATTGCCGTAGATGACGCGCATACCCGGGCGGGCAAGTTGGGCCAGTACAATAACGGCCAGAGCTTCCGCGTTGGTGCAAACCACGGAGCCAGCCAATGTGACCGGGCCCGTGGCGCCGCCCCCGATCGCCGGCGCGCAGAGGATCCCCCCGCCGTCCAACCTGGCCGAAGCGATAATCATCTCTACACAATCCCTGACCAATGTCAAAGGGCTGGTCGGGGCCACGATGGTGGTGAAGATCGGCCTCTGGGCAAATGCTCGCGCTCCGCCTGTGTGGGCAAAAGCGATCCGCGCGATAACCTGGAGGTTCTCAACACTGACTGGCCCGATGAGCACGTGCTTGCCGGTGTTGGCGAACAGCGATTCGGCGTTGAAGACCGGGTGGGCACCTCCGGGCTTGTCCAGGGAGGCCACTGGCCGGTGCATCACCCCCACTAGGTCCAGGCTGTCGCAGATTCGAGCGATGTTGGCACTATCCCGCTGCGTCGTTGGCCGCAAATCCCCGCTTTCCAGATCGACGATCTGGATCAGCTCCCCCATAGTGGCGAAAGTCACTCGATGAGCCTGTAGCGCGCAATCGTACTCCAGGCTCTTTCCCCTGAGCACGACATCGTGTGGCGTCGTGCTCAGGCAATTCTCGACCACGTGGGCCGGGATCTTGACAATGGCGTCTTGCTCTTGCCGCTCTACCCTGGCCCCGGCCGAGGAAAAGATCTCAATGGCTTCTGCGCTTCCCTCGACCTGGACTCCGACGTTCTCCAGAATCTCCAGGGTGGCCTGGTGTAGCCTATCCAGATCGGCTGGCGCAAAAGCCTCCAGGCCCCAACTGCGGACCGGTGAGGGAACATATGCCGACGGCATGAGCATTCTCCTCCCGCCCCGATTAGAACCTGAACACGACACCGTAGGATTCAAGCTCTTTCCGGGCATTGGCGTACAGTTCTTCGTGCTCTTTGAACGGCTTGAGAGTCTTCATATCATAACATTCCCAGAACTTAAGCCCCAGCGGGGCACTGGGGAGGCTGTCTTCGTACCTGGTCAACAGCTGCTTGACGATCTCGTTTGCCTCGTCGCGCTTCATGCCCACCACGGCGTGGGCGATCTGGGCGCTCCACCGACCATTCATGGGCGTGATGTGATCTATGACCACATTCCCGGGCGACCCGCCGGTAGGACCTACAGAGCTTCCCGAAACCACGTGGGCGATCACGGGTGCTGCTGCCTCGTACGGCTGCGTCTCGATGCCCGGTCCAGAAGCGACCAGGCCTGAGATCTGCAGGGGGAAGTGGCTGTTCCGCGAGATCGCCTGCGCACTCGCGCTCGTTCCCCAGATCACCTCCGGGCCCGTACTGGACGAACTCCTGAGATCAATCGAGAAGTTGAGGTGATACGATCCACGGAACACGAGGATCGACTGGAAGTGGTAGGCGACGTTGGCAAGGGCCATCCCCGCCGGGCCGCCACAGTAGCCGCCGACCATCGGGCAGGTTTCCGCCACGACGTGCCCCCCCAGGCTGGTGACGTAGGCAACTTCGTTCAGCCGCTCCCAACTGACCTTCATTTCGGCCAACGCCCCGACGAGCCAACCATCCGAAGGTCGCATGCCGAATTGACTGCCCGCAATCTTACCCGCATCTGACACGGCGGTGGCAATCGCGTTCTGCACGGGCATGCCCGCCCGGCCTGCGCGCCTGAGCCCTTCTCGCGTCAACGCCGTGCTCTTGATGCAGGCCAGTATCTCCAGCGGTGTGCCAGCACGCACTGTTGCCCCACCGATGTTGGCCAATGAGGGCGCCGTCACCCCATCGCCAAGTGGGATCTCACCAGTGGCCTGCACAAAGGCTTCAAACACTTCCTCGCTGGACACCGGCGTGCCACCTGCACCCACGTAGCACCACGGGGGGATGTTGCTCTCTGGTCTGCGGGAGGGGTAGGGCTTGGCGTCCTTGCCCTCCCCGAACACGGGCTCTGTTGGCGCCGTGACAAGGCCTTCTCGGATCTCATCCTCGGTGAACTGGATAATGCGGTTCGTATCCAAGCAGTAGGTACCGACTTCCCGGTAGAATTCCACTCCTGCCTCAAACATGCGGTCGGCGAACTCGTCACTTGAGGGCACGACCACCTCGGGATCGTACCGTATCTCATAGTTCTTCAGGTTCTGTCGCAGCTTGGGCACAAAGACCTTGAGATCGTATTCCTTTTCGGGAATCAAGGGGCCAGTCATTGCCCGCTCGATGACCTCAGCGAAACTGATCATTGTCCTCCCCCCACCCAGGCCAACGCCAGGCCGACGGCATCCGTGGCCGTCTGACCGTAGCCATCAGCTCCAATCTGTTCAGCCCACTCGACGTTCGTCGGGCCGCCAACCACCATCACATAACTCCCAGCGCTCTTGCCGCGAGCTTCCAGGTACTCGATTGCATCCTCTTGCTCTGGCATTGTCGTGGTCATCAGCGCTGATAGGGCGATGATGTCAGCGTCGGCCTTCTCGGCTTCCTCCACGAACCTGACGGCTGGCACATCGATGCCAAGGTCGATACCCTCAATGCCAGCGGTCTCCAACATCGTGGCGACGATGTTCTTGCCAAGCGAGTGCATATCGCCCATAACCGAGCCGAGGATCACCTTGTCCTTTGCTTCGCCTCGTTGCCCTTGCGCAGGAAGCAGCGGTTCCAGGAGATCCATACCCTCTTGCCAGGCGTCGGCAGCCATCATCATCTCCGGCAGGTAGACCTCACAGCGGCGAGACTGCTCACCCAGGTCGCGGATGCCAGGGATCCGACTAGCATCCAGGATAGCGTCGGGGTTCAATCCCTCATCTAGCCCTTGCTGGACCAGTGGCTGGATCTCCCCAGACTGTTCGTCGATGAACGCTGCCCGAATCCGCACCAAGGTGTTCACTCGCTCAGTCATTGTGAGCCCTTCCTAACCGTGGTTGCACTCCTCCTGTGCATTGCTGAGATGTCATAGAGTCTCATTCGGGCGGTTTCTGAACCGATGAAACCAAGGACTGATTGTGACCAAGGGGCGGTCTCTCCCTGTGCCGCTGCAGTGCCGGCAGCCCATTCTTGAACGTTTCTGATGCGGCTCAGCTCACCGTACTGTCCACGACAGAGAATCGACTCCATAGGCGGTACTTTGAAACATTAGTAAAACATCAGTAGTGTACCATTGGCACTTCGGAATGTCAAGTGCGTTGGAACAAGGATCTATGGTGGCAGCGAACAGCAGCACGCGGACTCCCGAGCAGAAGTTGCCCTGATAGGCTGCCAAAGCCGAATGATACATCCGGTCTAGGGTTTTGGCTGGTCAGCTCGCAGTGCAGTAGAACCGCAACTGCCGTCATCGACCGCGTGGTCCATTACAGCATCATCATCGAGTTTGGTCCCGAGATGAAGAACGTTCGTGCAGAACAAGCCGCACGCCGCAACGCTATCCGGTTGGACAGCTTCAGTGCCAACCTGATACCATGAAACCTCTATCGGCGCGTTGAGACGCTTTTCCTCTGATAGAGGACCCGGCCCTGATGACCGCGCTGCATGATCAGATCCTCAGCATCCATCTCAAGGGCAACGTGAAGGCGCGCCGGATGCTACCCGACGGAGGCTACGAGCGGGTGCAGCCCAAG
>JASFVG010000331.1:0-5576 GCA_050049955.1 Anaerolineae bacterium
TCCCGTCTTCGAGACCACGGCGGTTTCCCTCTCCGGCACACAGTGGACGCTGGTCTCGCTGGTCGATGATCAGGGCGAAACGGTCCCGGTGCTCGAGGGCAGTGCCGTCACAATGGAGTTCTCTGAGGAGCGCGTGCTTGGTAACGGCGGCTGCAACGACTACGCTACGACATATGAGAGCGGTGCCGGCGCGATCAGCGTCGCTCCGGTGGGGGTAACACGGCAAACTTGCCCCGAGCCCGAAGGCGTCATGGATCAAGAGCTCGCCTTTCTTGGGGTTCTCAGGGAAGCTGGGGGCTACCGGGTTGACGAGGATAAGCTGATGCTGCTGGACGTCGATGGCGGACTGCTGGCGACGTTCACCGTTGCCGGGCCAGGGACAATCGTGGGCGTGATGTGGCAGTGGATCGATCTGGTGGAGGCAGATCCGACGATGGAATCCCTCGTGCCCGATCCGGACCGACCTGCGGTAGAGCCCGAGCCGGGACTGTACACTCTCGTCCTGCAGTCCGATGGCACTTACGAGGCTCAGGCCGACTGTCACCAGGTCGGTGGGGAGTATGAGCTGGTAGGCAGCAGCCTGACGCTGGGGGTTGATCCGGTAGCGCTGGCTGAATGTGGGCCCGAATCGCTTTTCGAGATCTACCTCACATCACTGTTTAGCGTCGAGTCGGCGAGCTTAGAGCAGGGCCGGCTGGTCTTGCAGGTGACCGGGACCAGCCAGAGGATGGTCTTCCGCAGCGCTGGGTTGGCCGGCGAGCCGAGCGACTGATTGGTACGCAACGAAGGGTGAGAAAAACCGGTGGGGCTGCCGGAAGCTTGGCAGTCCCCGCGTGGTAACCTGTGGTGCGGCAGTATTAAGGAGAAAGAGCGTGGTAGTCCACAAGACCTTCACCAACCAAACCGGCGGCCTGTCGGGCAACGCGGCACTGCGGAAGCGTGAGAGGCTTAGAGATGAGGTTGCGGCGTTCATTGCTGGTGAGATCGACGATGATGATGTGATTAACATTGACGAGACAGATCTGGCGGGTGGGGAGCTGTTCTCCGTGACTATTTGGTACAAGAAGCGATAACCTGCTAACGTCGAGGCCACAGGCGGGCCGGCCGCTTGCCTGAGCAGCGCGGCTCAGGGTAGGGTGGTGGGGACGCATAGACCGGTGCATAAGAGCTAAGGCTTCGGGGACAGCGACCAGAGGAGTTGAAGCGAGACCATGGCTACCTGGGATGAAAGAGTGGATGTTGTCGTGGTCGGCAGTGGCGCTGCTGGCCTTTCAGCAGCCATCGAGGCCGGTCACGCCGGGGCGTCCGTCGTCGTCCTGGAGAAGATGAGGGGGATGGGTGGGAATACGCGCATCAGCGATGGAAGCCTGGCGGCGCCGGGCAACCACCTGCAGAAGGCGGTGGGCATTGAGGATTCGCCGGACCTGTTCTACGACGACATGCTGCGGGCAGGATTGGGGCTGAATCACCCTCACCTGGTCAGGACTGTCGCAGAACGGGCGGCGGAGGCCGTCAGCTGGACCATAGACGTGTTGGGCGTCGAGTACCTCGATCGTCTCGACCGCTTCGGGGGCCACTCAGTGGCCCGCGCCCTGACCACCGTCAACCACGTCGGGGCGGACATCACCCGGGCGCAGCGGGCTGAGCTGAAGCGCATGGGCGTGGAGATTCGCACAGGCTGTCTCATGACCAGCCTGCGCCGGGACGTGGGCGGAGCGGTGGACGGCGTCGAGATCAGGGAGGGGTACCAGTTCGGTGAGCCCGACAGTGGATCGGTCCGGCATATCCGGGCCGGCGGTGGTGTGGTCCTGGCCACGGGCGGGTTCGGGAACGACGTTGGGTTTCGGGCGCTCCAGAACCCGGTTCTGGGTGCGTCAGTCGCATCAACCAACCATCGCGGGGCCACGGCCGAGGGACTCGTCGCTGCCATGAGCATCGGCGCGGTTCCGGTCCACCTGTCCTTTATCCAGACGGGGCCATGGGGTTGCCCTGACGAGACCGGTTATGGGCACGGGGCGCGCTTCGCTTCCTATAGCCTCTACCCCACCGGCATTCTGGTCGACCCCGCGACAGGCTCAAGGATTGTCAGCGAGTGGGCGGACCGGAAGCGTCGGACCGACGCGATCTTCAAGACGGGCCACATCTGCGTGGGCATCGTGGACGCGAAGGGGGCGGAAAAGGACCCGGGCAGCCTCGAACGCTCCTTGAGGCGGGGCAAGATCAAGGCCTTCGACAACCTGACCGATCTCGCCGCAGCGTATGGCATGCCGCCGGGCCGGTTGGAAACCACGGTCGCGAGCTACAATGACAGGGTCCTCGCCCGAGAGCCGGACGAGTTGGGCAAGCCTCTTGATCGGGGCGATGCGCTGCCCCTCGAGGCGCCGCCCTACTACGGCCTGCGGATATGGCCCAAGGTGCACTACACGGTAGGCGGCGTCGGCATCGACTCCTACGCCCGGGTGCTGGACCTTAGGGGCCGGCCGATTCCCGGGCTGTTCGCTGCCGGCGAGGTCTGCGGCGGGGTCCACGGTGCCAGTCGCCTGGGAAGCTGTGCCCTCACCGATTGTGTGGTCTTCGGCCGCATAGCGGGTCAGCAGGCCGCAGCGGCGGTTAGGTCGTAGTGCGGTCCGGACCCAGCGGCGTGGTGGTGTGGCTGCGGATAGCGTACTGGGCCGGCATCATCATGGACGCTATCGTGTCAGTCCAGATGCTGTTCCCCCGGCTGCTGTTGGGCGCATACGGCATCGACCTCGTCCCCACCCCGGAGTTCACGTTCGCCATGCGCTACGGCGCACCGTTGATGATCGGCTGGACGGTGCTGCTGTTCTGGGCGAATCGGAAACCGGTCGAACGAAAGGACATCCTGCTCATCACGGCTTTCCCTGTCGTCGTGGGGTACGTCGCCATTGTGATCTACGCGATTGCCGCAGGCTTTGCCACGCTAGGCCAGATGGTGCCGGCGCTGGTGATGCAGGCAGTGCTGCTGACGTTGTTCACCGTGGGCTACTGGAAGGCCTGGCAGGTGGACGTCCGGGCGTAGGTGTGGCGGGATCCGTGTCGATCGTCTACCACATCGCGGAGCGCGACACCTGGCGCACCGCCGTGGCGCTGGGCGGATACGTGGATGCTTCCCTGTCCGCCGAAGGCTTCATCCACTGTTCCACGCCAGAGCAGGTACTCCAGGTCGCCAATGCCTTCTTCCGCGGCAGGACGGGCTTGGTTCTGTTGACCATCGACACCAGCCGTCTACGGGCTGAGATCCGGTATGAGAACCTGGAGGGCGGAACGGAGCTCTACCCGCACCTCTACGGGCCGTTGAACCTCGACGCCGTGGTGTCAGCCGTCCCCTTCGAGCCCGACGAAACGGGGCGATTCGTGCTGCCGCCACCGCCGGAGGGCGAGTGGGCCGGCGTATGAATTCGCCCTGAAGCCCCCCGGGGGGTCCTACCTGATGGCGTCCAGCAGGCCCGAGACCTCGATGGCGGTGTAGACGAGGAGGAGCGACAGGACCAGGTTCACGGCTCGGCGGATTCGGGGGCGGCGAAGCTGGTTTCTGATCATCGAACCAAACAGCGCCCACAGGGAGACTGAGGTGAACGATCCCGCTCCCAGGAGCAGGGCCGAGATGATCAGGTAGAGGGGGTGCTGCGTGATTGAGGCCAGGAAGGTCGCATAGAGCGTCAGGCCGTAGATCACGGCCTTGGGGTTCAGCACCTGCAGCAGCAGCCCGCTACCGAATCCGAGCGGCGGGCGTTCCTCCTCCTCGAACGCATAGCTGGCTCGATAGGTGTGGAACGCCAGCCACAGGATGTAGGCTGCACCGACCCACCGAAGCGCGCGATCCAGGGCGGGGAAAGTCTCCAGCAGCGTCCTCGACACTAGCCCGCACCCCAGCATCAGAAAGGTGAAACCAATGGCGATGCCGACCAGGAACCTCAAGGTCCGCCGGTAGCCGTGGAGCACGCCGAGTGAGGCGCTGGCGATGTTGTTGGGGCCCGGGGAGAAGGTGGTCACCAGGGCGAAGGTGATGAGGGCTGGCAGATCGAGGTCGGGCAAGGCCTCTCCTTGGCTTGAAGAGCCGCCGATGGTATGATAGGCACGCCGATTGGAGGCCATACTGGAGGTCATACTCTACGGCAGGTGGCGCGGGGTGTCAAGGCGGGCGACCATTTGCCGGCGCTTGTGCCCGCCCAGGAAAGGAGCCCAATGCCCCATCAAGATCCCATCGACTGGCTGCTTGAGGAGGACAAGGACAACCCGGGTGTTCGCTATTTCGCGCTCGCGGACCTGCTCGACCGGCCGGCCGACTCCGGGGAGGTCGTCGACGCGCAGCGCGCGGTGATGGCCAGCGGGCCTGTCCCCGCCATCCTCGACGCGCAGGATCCCGAGGGCTTCTGGGTGAAGCCGGGCGGCGGCTACAGCCCCAAGTACCGGGGCACCGTGTGGCAGATCATCTTCCTGGGCGAGCTGGGGGCCGATCCCAATGATGAGCGGGTGCGGCGCGGTTGCGAATACCTACTGAGCCACAGCATTGCCAAGAATGGCGCCTTCTCGGTCCATCAGAAACCGGTGCCAAGCGGATGCATTCCGTGTCTGAACGGGAACCTGCTCCTTGCCCTGCGACGCCTGGGATGGGCGGAGGACCCGCGGGCGCAGGCGGCCCTCGATTGGCAGGTTCAGGCCATCACCGGGGAGATCGACTACCTTAGGTCGGGCACCACGGGCCCTGACTTCGCGTGCAGCGCGAACGGGCGGCAGCCGTGCGGGTGGGGCGCCAACAAGGTGATGCGGGCCCTGCTCGCGGTGCCTCTCGAGGAGCGGACGCCGGCGATCGAGCGAGCCATCGAGGCGGGAGCTGCGTTCCTGATGAGTCGCGATCCCGCGGAGGCGGACTATCCCTTCACGCAGCGGGTCAGTTCCACCTGGTTCAAGTTCGGGTTCCCGCTGACCTACTGGAGCGACGTCCTGGAGACGTTGGGCGTACTGGTGGATGCGGGCTGTGGCGGCGACCCAAGGCTGCAGAACGCCTTCGATCTCATCCTCAGCAAGCGGGACGATGAGGGGCGCTGGAAGCTGGAGAACGCGCTCAGCGGGAAGATGTGGGTCGACATTGAGGAGAAGGGCAAGCCGAGTAAATGGGTTACGCTGCGGGCCCTGCGGGCGCTGAAGGGCGCCGGTCTGTACGAGCCTGGCGCGTGATGGGGCGTCGAGGGCGCATGGACAGAGAGCAGACCTTGGCCTCACCGACCGCCAAGATCGTGGCCGAAGCGGAACTGTACCCTGGCATCAAGGCTGGGATTGCCCGGCTGGACGAAGTCCTAGACGCGCCGTCGTATCACGTGGTGCCCGAGGGGTCGTTCACGAGCAGCGTATCCGACGAGCAGGCCGACGTCGAATGGCCCCCAGACGCAAGATCTGTCCTCGTCCTCGGCCTCCACCACCCGGAGGGCGAGCCGAGTCTCGACTGGTGGGACGCCGGTGTCTCCCCTGGCGACCGTCGCCTGATGGACATCGCCGATCTCCTCAAAGTCTGGCTCGAGTCGGAGATGGGCATTGGCTCGTTCCCGCTGCCCTAA
>JASFVG010000332.1:0-5561 GCA_050049955.1 Anaerolineae bacterium
GCCCCTCGAGATCAGCTGGTTGAGTGGGCCGTGATCGTATCTGCACTTGCGCTCATTCTGGGACTGGTCAACGTCCTTCGTTTGCACGGACAGCGCATTCTGCGGTTTGGGGACGGATGGGAGTACAGCTTGGTGCTGGTGCTGGCCGCCTTGATCTTCTGGATTCCACCGGCCTTCCAAGGGCCATCAGGCGCATCGACCCAGAGCCTGCTGCGGTACGTCATCGCGCCGCTAGGAGCCTCCCTGGCTGCCCTCCTGGTTTTCACACTTGCGCTGGCCGCCTTCCGATTGGTCCACCATCGGTGGAGTGTCTACTCATTGCTCTTCGTGATCATTGTGGCTCTGTCGTTGCTGGGAAGCACACCGATTCTCGGTTTCCGGTGGACGAGCGACCTACGGGATTGGCTCGTCAAGGTCCCGGGGATGGCTGGGATGCGCGGCCTGTTGCTGGGCGTTGCGCTAGGCACCGTCATCACGGGGCTGCGGATCCTACTAGCCCAAGACCGACCACACAGCGATCTCTGATAGGGAATGATGGTCGACTGTCCAAACTGCGGTAGGGCTAACGACACTGGGAACCGCTTCTGCAGCGGTTGCGGTGAGAGGTTGCCTGAGACCGGCGTCCAGTGCCCTATGTGCGGCGCTCCGAACGCCGCAGGAGGTGTTGTCTGCCAGAATTGCCAGGCGCGCCTGGTACCGATGGCGCCTCCGCAAGATGTGCAGACTGACCAGCAGTGGCGAGAAGGTCTAGTCGGGGCAAACGATGACGTGCCGCCCTCCGGTGAAGATAGCAAGACAACGGCGGAGCGACTCGACAGCGGCGAGACGGTTGATTCGTCGGCGGATGATTGGCTAGATGATCTTCGGGCTTCAGCAGATGATGAGGTCCGCCCTGAACCAGTCGCATCCCCTGGCGGCCCGGGAAGCCCTGACTTGGAGGATGACTCGGAGCCCACGGAGCCGGTAGACATACCCGATTGGTTGTCGAGCATGGGGCCCATCGCGGAGGGGAGGGAGGATGGGACCGGCGTGCCATCTGACGGCGCCTTCAGGGATGGGGGCGAGTGGCTCCCGCCGGAGGAAGTACCGTCTGAGCGGAGCCCTGCAGAGGAACGACCCTTCACAGGATTGCTCCCCGAGGAGCCCCCGCTAGCAAGAGCCGACATCCCGCAGTGGCTTCGCGAGTATGCACCCGATGCCGCTGATGCTCAGGCTGAGCCAGCTTCTGCGCTCGACGACGACGAGATGCTGGATCTGCCTGAGTTCCCGGACTGGCTCCGTGACCTGGGTCCGATCGAGACGGGTACCCCAACTGCCCATGTCGAAGAGCTCCCGACGGTAGAGGAGTCAATTGCCCAAGCTGGACGCGGAATGGAGACTCGACGCCTGGCGCCCGCGGAGGGTCTTATTCCTGGGGATGGCTGGGAGCCGGAGTATGAGGCCGAGGCCGACTGGGAGGCCGGCCCCGAGTGGCTCCGAGAGATAGAGTTCTCGCCTGACCTCGAGGAAACGCCGCATAAACCGGACGAGGCGCAGGTCGATGAGCCAATATCCACCGCGATACGGATTCCTGATTGGCTCAAGGAAGGGCTGGAGCCCGAGGTGGAGCCGGCCGCTGCTGTGCCGGAGCCGGACACACCGGTGCTCGCGGAGGAGCAGCTTCCTGCCGTGGAGCGTGAGCCGGCCGGAGAGGCCTCGGCGGCGGACAGCGACCGAGTGGAACCAGCCGGTCCCGTAGTCACACCCGAGGTCGGCCCGGAAGCCGTGTCTGCGATCGATATGGGCCTTGAGGAGCTCCCGCTCTGGCTCAGGGATGAGGATGAGGGCGCAGAGTCGGAGGTACTTGAGCTAGAGATCCCTGCGCCGGACCTCCAACCTAGCGCACCGACGGTTCCGGACTGGTTGGCAGAGATCCTGGCGGAACCGCCCGCCCCGGCGGGGGAGGGTGTGCCAAGCACGACTGAGGCATCCCTTGAGGACGAGGGGCTGGGGATGACCCTGGAGCGTGCGCAGATCCCCGAGTGGCTTCAGGACATGCGTCCTGCAGACACCGAGGAGCGAGCGACTGTGGCTGGCGCCCTCGAGACAGACGGACTTCTGCAAGGGCTTCTCGGTCTGCTTCCGAGCACATTCGTCGTGAGGATCCCCCCATCCCACAGAGCGCAGCCCTCAGCGTTGCCTGATCGGGCAAGCCTCGCGCGCGCCGAACTGCTGCAGAGCCTCCTAGGCCAGCCGATAGCAGCCCCGCTGCCTGTGCGGGAGGAGCGACGGGCCCGTGGCCGCTCCGCATGGGGGCGGCGCGTGGTGGCGATGGTGCTTCTGGTGGTTATTCTGGGGACGCAAGTCCTACCACTCGTGCTTCGCGGAGTACCCCCGTTGTCGCAACCGGTGATAACGCTGGGAAGCCAGAGGCTCTACCAGGTCGTTGGTTCGCTGAGCGCGGGCGATGAGGTGCTGGTCGCGTTCGACTACGGTGCGCCGGAGGCTGACGAGCTGAATGTGGCAGCGCGGCCCGTTCTTCAACATGTGATCGATCAGGGGGTCCACGTCACTGTTGTCAGCACAAGGCCTGACGGGACGGTAGTGGCCTCCGCACTGATGCGTGAGATCGCGGGCTCGGCGAGTGAGTATGTGGTGCTCAACTACCGCCCCGGCGCTGCACCAGCGGTCTCACACCTGTTGACCGCCGTTGAGCGCACGCCTACACTTCTCTTGGTGTTGACCAGCCGGGTAGCTCCGCTGAGGCGCTGGGTCGAGCTAGCGCGAGTACACTACGGCGATCAGCTCCCCGTTGCCCTGGTGGGTAGTGCTGCTCTCGAGCCCGTCGCCAGCCCCTACGTGGACGGAAACGCCGGACAGGTGAGCGGCCATATCCACGGTCTCAGAGGGGCTGCTTCATACGAATCGCTGCGGGGAACCGGCGGGGACGCCACGCAACGGCTCAATGCACTGGCGGCCGGACACCTGGCGGTTATCCTACTGATGGTCCTGGGAAGCATCTACCACGGCCTTGCCAGGTTCCAGAGGGGCAACTCGTGATGCCGGAACTCATTGGGTTGTTGCTAGGGGCGACGCTGACGCTCTTCGTGCTGAGCTACCTGTTGGGGGACAATCCACTGTACCGTTTGGCGCTGAACCTCTTTGTCGGTACCCTGGTGGGATACTCGTTCGGCACAGTTCTGCGCGAAGTGCTGCTTGGGATGGCGCTCCCTCAGTTGTTGGCCAGCCCCGCGGCGGCGGTGGTGCCGGTGGTTCTGGGCATATTGCTCCTATTCAAGGGTTTCCCGGACCAGGCCTACATCGGCAACTTCCCGATGGCCTATCTGATAGGCGTGGGGACTGCGGTGGCGGTAGGTGGTGCACTCGTAGGTACCCTTGCACCCCAGGTGGGGGCCACCGCACGTGGGCTTAGCCCGGCATCCCTAGGCTCCTTCCGTTTCGGTTTCCTGGACGGTCTCATGGTCGTGGTGGGTACTGTGTGTACCCTGCTTACGTTTACCTACACGCGGCTCCCCGAGCGGCGGACCACATGGGTGTGGAGACGTGCGCTCGACTGGGCGGGAGGGATCGGACGCGTATTCTTGACCGTTGCGTTTGGCCTTGCCTTTGCCGGGACAGTGACGGCATCGCTGTCCATATTCATTGGGCGTGTGCAGTTCTTCATCGATCTTGCGGCTCGGGTGATAGGGCGCTGATGAATAGACGAGTGTCTGTCGAGAACCGCATCGACTCCATCCTGGTGGTCGACTGCGGGACGGTCACGACCAAGGCTATGCTGCTCGATCGGGTCGGCGGGCGGTACCGTTTCGTGGCGTATGGCGAGGTGCCCACGACCTTGGGGTCTGAGCCGCGGCCTGGCGTTACAGAGGGAGTCCTTCGGGCCGTCGAGCGCATTTCCGACGTCACGGGCCGAAGGTTCTTCGATAGTGCGGGCGACATCATCTCCCCGCAGGTGGGGTCACAGATTGGTGTGGATGGGTTCGCGGCAACGACAAGCGCGAGCGAGCCGCTGCAAATGGTTGTGAGCGGCCTGGTCGAGGACCTGAGCATTGCGAGTGCCAGGCGTGCGGCTGCCGGCACCTATTCACAGATAAAGGCTGTACTTGACGGACACGGGCCGGACGCTCTGGCCGATGAGGAGCGGGTCCGTCTGATCCGTGAGCTAGCGCCGGACGTTGTGCTAATCGCAGGAGGCATCGACGGGGGTGCTGAGAGACCGGTGCTTGACGCTGCAAAGTCAGCCACGCTCGCTTGCGCCCTGATGGATCGCGAGCAAACGCCTACGCTCGTGTATGCCGGCAATTCGAGGCTGCGCCGCCAGATCGCCGAAATCGTAGGTAACGAGGCAGAGCTCCGGGTCGTTGAGAACGTGCGGCCTACCCTTGAGACCGAACGCCTCATCGGCGCTCAAGCGGAGTTGCGAGACCTCTTCAGGAAGCGCAAGATGGCGAAGCTCGTTGGCCTCAACACGGTTGCACGCTGGAGCCCAGTAGATGTGATGCCCACGGCCGAGGCCTTCGGCCGGCTGATTCGATACCTGTGGCATCTGGGCGAGCCGACGAGAGGTGTCTTGGGCGTAGACGCCGGCGCCGCAAACACGACCCTCGCCGCTGTCTTCGGCGGCCGACTGACCCTGACCACATATGGCGGCCTTGGCAGTGCCTTCGGGGGGGAGAGCCTGCTTCAGGAGGAACTCCCGTACGATCAGACCCGCTGGCTCCCAGAGCCTCTCCCAGAGCACGAGGCAAGAGGACTCCTGAGCAACAAGAGGATGCATCCAGCCAGCATTCCCCAAGTGGATGGTGAGCTCTGGTTTGAGCAAGCCCTCGCGCGCGAGGCACTCCGAGCCACGCTGGACATCGCCCGACCAGGCTGGCATCCGGATGGTGTGCAATTGTCCACAGACGGCACGCCTCTCTGTGATACCCTTGTTATCAGCGGCGGTGTTCTGACGCAGGCTCCCCGGCCGGGGCAGGCAGCACTGATGGTGCTCGATGCCCTGCAACCCACGGGCATAAGCACGCTTGTCGTGGACACCTACGGGCTTGCCCCAGCCTTGGGCAGCGTGGCGGCGGTCAAGCCACTGGCCGCTGTGGAGGCCCTGGATGCTGGCGTCTTCGTCAACCTGGCCACCGCGGTCACGCCTGTTGGAGAGGCCGATCCAGGGGATGAGATCCTGAGTCTGACGGTCAACTATGTCGACGGGGGTGCGCTCGACGTCGAGGTGAGATACGGGGATCTGGAGGTGGTCCCGCTACCTCTGGGCCAGGAGGCGGTTCTTGAGCTCCGGCCCGGGAGCGGTTTCGATGTGGGTCTCGGCGGTCGGGGGCGATCGGGCAAGCGACGCGTAAGCGGCGGGCTCGCGGGGCTGATCATTGATGCGCGGGGACGCCCTATCTCCCTCCCCCAGGACCCAGAAGCGCGTTGTGAGAGGATCCGGCGTTGGCTCTGGGACGTAGGGGGCTAGGCCCCTTGGAAGCAAGGCGTTCGAGGTCGGTTGGTAGCTCGAGAGAATGGTATACCCTGCAGACACAAGCGTCCAATCGCTAGCAAGGATTCGT
>JASFVG010000333.1:0-5555 GCA_050049955.1 Anaerolineae bacterium
CTGAGATGGTTCGGCTCGCGGCCTTCTGGACTGCCGGTGTTCCACTGGTCACCTGGCTAGGCAGTCTGGGGGGGTGCGTTGCTGTGCTGATGGCTTCGGCGATGTACGCGACCTACGTTACCTGGCGCCTGACTAGGGCGATACGCTATTCCGTGCGGGAGTGGATCGCGGTTATCGCACTGGGCATGCCATTCCTACCACTAGCCTGGTTACGGGCCTCCCTGGCCGTGGAAGCGGTCGTCTATGGAGGAATCGTCACCGCCTACGTTGGCCTGCTATTAGCCTGCCGCGTGTTCACTCGAACCGAACTGGCGCGGCTATGGCAAGCCCTTGTCGCGAGAGAAAGCGCGTCCCCGGCGAAAGGGCAGGCAGTCGTAGGATCGTGAGAAAGACACTCACTTGATCGCCGTCATTGATTTGAGCACTGCGAAGCGCTATGACGCATGAGCTGAGAAGGCGCCTGCAGCGGCAGACACGCTCAGTTGCCTCACAGTCTCGCGGTCCTTCCGCTCTCAGCCGTGTGTGGAAGGGCCTTACCATTTGCGTACTGGCGAGCCTGGTCTTGGTCACCGCCCGTCTCGACGCGTTTGCTCACATCCCTCACGACGTCGTGACGCGCGTAGCGCTGTCGCCGGCGTTCCCGCACGACGGGATCGTCTTCGCCATTGTCAGAGATGTGCTCTTCCGTTCCGAGGATGGCGGATATGAGTGGCAGCGGTTATCCAGTGACCTGTATGGCTGTTGGCCTACCGCCCTCGCCATATCACCGGTCTTTTCCATTGACCAGACCTTGTTCGTCTCCTGCCGCCAGGGCCAGGTGTATCGCTCGCAGGATCTTGGGAAGTCTTGGGCGCCATACGAACAGATGCTGGCCCGAGAGGACATAGTCTTCCTGGTCCCGTCACCCGGTTTTGCAGCGGATCGCACGCTGCTAGCATTGGGATCAGAGGGGCATCTCTACCGGACGACCGATGGCGGAGGCTGGTCCCACATCTTGGGCGACTCATCAGCCATCACAGCCCTCGATTGGGCGGCCGATCTGTTGGTCGCTGGCACTGCGTCCGGAACGATCCATCTCTCCAAGGATGGTGGCACAACGTGGAGAAAGGTCGGCCAACACCCCAGGGGCCAAAGAATCACGTGTATTGAGGTGCCCGTCCGGACCTCGTCCGCTGAGCCGTTCTTCGTGGGAACAGATGGCGAGGGCGTGTGCAGGGTCTGCGAAGGAGACGGCTCCTTTGAGTGTGCCAACAGCAGCACGGCTAACCAACCCATAACGGACATGGCTTCCCTATTTGAACATGACCGCCTTACGCTCTTTGCCAGCGCCTGGGACGAAGCTTTGTCTCGCTCGTCGGATGGGGGTGCCACCTGGACCCAATACGGAAGCGACTTGCCAAGAAGCAGCCAGGCCGACCAGTACGGAGAGGCTCACTTCAAGACCCTGGCCGTTGCCGACGATGGGACGGTGTTCCTGGGTTCGTTCTGCGGACTGTGGCGGTCCGACGATCTAGGGTTGTCCTGGGTCCCGCTGGAAACGACGCTACACCATATTGTCGGCTTGGACGTAGCGCCAGCGGCGGGAGGCGGACATACCGTTGGCATCACTACGTACGGCGGAGGAGCGTACTCCACCAGCAACGACCGCCGCTCGTGGCAGATTCACAACTTTGGCGTCACCAATCCCCGGTTGGGAGCCATGGTCTACTCGCCCAACTACGCTCAGGATGAAACCGTCTTCGTGGCTCACTACAACGCCGTGCTCTCGTCCACAGATGGCGGCGTGCACTGGCGTCGTCCGTCGGTGCGCCCTCCCGGCTGGATAGTCAGGGGGCTCAAGGGGGTGATCCTGCGGGTCGTGTCGCGGTTCCGCGCCCTGCGCCACACGTCGCTGTCCACCTACCTTCGACAGACGTCGAGAAGCTATGCTTTTCCCTCGGCAGTTGCTGTCTCCCCCTCTTTTCCGGACGACCACACCGTCTTTGCCGGACTGTTTCCCTACGGTGTGGTTCGCTCCGAGGACGGCGGCTCCACCTTCGCCTGGATGTGGGACACACAGGGCAGCCGCGTGTGGTCTCTCGTCATCTCGCCGGATTTCGCCACCGATCGGACGCTGTTCACGTCCCTGACAGACGGCATCTACAGGTCGGTCGATGGCGGCGATCACTGGGTGCAGATGGGGCAAGACGCTGGCCTACAGGATGCTGTCCTGGCGATATCGCCGCAGTACGCTCGCGACCGAACGCTTTTTGCCGGGAACGCTACCGGATTGTTCAGGACGCAGGACGCAGGCAAGACCTGGCTGAGGCTGCACGTAGAGCCCCACCGCGGGGAGGAGCCGATCGCCGGGGTGGCCATCTCGCCGAACTTCGCCACCAGCCGCCAGTTGCTGGTACAGATCAGAGGGGGCAATCTGTTTGTCTGCCGGGACCTGGAGGATCGATTCGAGGCAACCCCCACCACGGCAGCGGGCGCTGGTTATGAGTTCTCGCAACTGATATTCGGCAAAGAAACCGCACCTTTGATCGCGTTCTCGCCTGACTACGTTGATGATCAAACGGTCTACGCCGCCTCGGTGCAACACCTGGTGAGGACGGCGGACGGTGGCAGGACCTGGGAGGAGATCCCCCGGCCGGTCCGCTACGAGGCGGAGGCCAGCCTAATGAGGGAGTTCTTCTTCCCCACTTCTCTCGAAGGACGGTGGAGGTCGGACACAGGCAAACTCTACAGCAACACACAGTGCATCTACTCGACACGCGCACACAGCAAGGTGACGTTGCACTTTGTGGGTAGCGGGGTACGCTGGGTCGGCGCACGCGGTCCGGACCGAGGCGTGGCCAGCGTCTTCATTGACGGGACGCTTCGTGGCAAAGTGGACGAATTCAGCGCGGAGCGGGCGTTCTCCGTCGAGCTGTTCTCCGCGGAGGGCTTGGCTCCCGGCCCTCATACCATCACCATCGAGGTAGATGGGGTGCGCAACGCGCGCTCTTCAGGTACGCGAGTTGACATCGATGCCCTGGACGTGATTCGGAGAGGGTAGGCGCACCATGATCCGGTTGCTGAAAGGACATGATCGGGTCTGCCTTTCATGCCTTCTGCTGGCCATACTCCTGCTCCTGCGAGCCAGGATCGCCTTCGCTCACTGGCCCCACGATATCATCGAGGCTCTGGAGCTATCCCCGAGCTACGGTGAAGACCAGACTGTGTTCGTTGCCCTTGCCGCTGAAGGCTTGTTCAAATCCACGGACGGTGGCCGCAACTGGAAGCATCTGGCGATGGGTCTTGACAACAGACATCCGGTCTCCTCCATCGCGATCTCGCCCGACTACAGAACTGACGAGACACTTTTCGTCGCCACGATAGGGGACGGCATCTATCGCTCACAGGATGGTGGGGCTTCCTGGGCGAGTGTGAACAGCGGGCTGCACCATCTCGGCATCAGCCTGCTGTCTATCTCTCCAGACTTCCGCCGCGACAGGTCGGTAGTGGCGGCCGGCACCGACGGTGCCCTCTACGCGACCAGAAGCTGGGGAGACAACTGGTATAGGGTGAGGGAGGAAGCGGCCGCCATAGCCGGGATGGCGTTCTGCCCCAACGAGGAGGACACTCTTCTCATCGGGGATCAAAGCGGGAGACTGTACGCCTCATCCGATGTTGGGGAACACTGGCGCCTGGTTCATGAATTCTCAGAGGCCGGAAGCGTAACGGCTATCTCCGTCTCCCCGTCCGACGCCAGTCGTGCCGCGCTGTTCGTCGGAACGCAGAAAGCCGGGATATTCAAGAGCGTTGACCAGGGCAGTTCGTTTCGCCCCGTAAACAAGGGCGTATCTGACCGCTCGATCGTCTCACTGGCCGTTTCACCACGCTACGCGACGGACCATACGATCTTCGCTTCGACATGGCACAAGGCGGTCTTCAGATCCACGGACGGTGGCGAAAGCTGGCAACTGCATAGCCGGGGTCTGACTACGGATAGGCAAGCCGATGATTCGCTATTTAGATCGCCGCAGTTTAGGTATCTGCGGGCCTCAAGCGCAGTTGGCGAAGACGGAACCCTCTTCCTAGCAGGATTTGATGGGCTGTTTAGGTCCACGGATAGGGGTCTCACCTGGGTTGAAGTGCAGACGACGTCAGCTGAAATGGTCTTCGCCCTAGGCGTTTCTCCGGAGGATCAAGGTGCACACACGCTCGCCGCAGCAACCTACGGTGCTGGTGTTTATTCCCTTGACACCAGAGACAGGAGCTGGACCGTCAACAACCGGGGCCTAGTCGACGTCTCGGCCACGAGCGTGGTGTTCTCTCCCGACTACCCATCAGACGATACTATGTTTCTCAGCTTCGAAACCGCGGTGATGACATCTTCGGATCGAGGGGAGCATTGGCAGAATGCCAGGATACCGAGGTACGAGGCGAGAGTCCAGGTCACGGACAAGGGGAGGAGCCTGATCCAGCGTGTTCTAGACCGGCTTCGAATGCTGGTGGCACTCAAACGGGCAGGAAACATCAAGGCAGATGTGATAGCCGTCTCTCCGGACTTCGCCCGCGATCGCATCGCCTACCTGGGCACAAGATACGATGGCGTGTATCAATCGGACGACGCGGGAGTTAGTTGGAATCAACTCTGGACCGGCAAGCCGATCTGTGCCCTGGCCGTCTCCCCGGCTTTCGCGGCAGACAGAACGCTGTTCGCCGCCGATCGGAGCGAGGGCATCCACAAGACAACAGATGGGGGGCGTACCTGGCGACTCGTGAATGTCGCCGTGGCTGCCGAGCCGCAGCAACCCTCCACGCTCCTGAGCTTTGATCCGCTGAGGAAAGACATCTTCCTGGCTGTGTCACCTGACTACGAACATGACCGAACAGCCTTCGCGGGTTCCGCGCGTGGGCTTCACAAGTCAACGGATGGAGGAGAAACCTGGCAGAGAGCCGATGGTCCGCTTGGGGATAGACACGCTTTCATCAAGGCCCTGGCCGTTTCACCAGACTACCAGCACGATGGAACGATCATGGTGAGCGTCAAGGGAATGGGGTTGTTCAAGAGCACTGATGGTGGTTCGACGTTTCTTGAGATCGGCCCCGAGTTGATCAGGAGCAACTTCAGCGTCAAGGCGATCGTGTTCTCGCCGTCCTACGCATCCGATAGGACTGTGTATGCAGCCTCTTTGGAGGAGCTCTTCGAGACCACCGACGGCGGCGCGACCTGGCGAGTCCTCGACCGCCCGGTGCGGTATGAGGATGGCTACTTCGCCGATCGGGTCCGGTATGAGGGTCAGTGGAAACGGCGATATGCACAAGACTTCAGTTGCAGCAGTGTGACCTGGTCTAGAGAGCCCGGCGACCGGGCCGTTCTTGAATTTGAGGGGACGTCCGTCACCTGGCTAGGTACCACGTCGGGGAGTCAGGGTATGGCGAGGGTCTACCTCGATGGCGAGCATGTAGCCGATGTGGATCAGTATAGCGAGAAGCGGGAGGTCCTGGTGAGCCAGTTCTCGATTTCGGGCTTGCCTCGTGGTCTGCACTCCATCGCCATTGGGATCAGCGATCAGAGAAACATC
>JASFVG010000334.1:0-5528 GCA_050049955.1 Anaerolineae bacterium
CCCAGGCCCACGGTGTCGGGAATGGAGTGGCACACGTGATAGGGCTCGACAGTGAAGGGTCCGATCTCGATCACGTCCCGAGGGGACATAGTGTGAAGCGTCGTGCTGCTCAGCATACCGCGCTGCTTGAGCTGGACTTCTATAAGCCCTCGCGTCAGCAGCGTAGCGTACAGCGGTACATTGAACTCCTCCAGGAAGTGGGACAGCGCGCCGATATGATCCATGTGACCGTGGGTGATAACCACAGCGCGCACCCGATCCCGCTTGTCGCGGAGGTAGCCCCAATCTGGGAGGATGTAGTCGATTCCCAGCATGCCCGTCTGGGGGAACATCATGCCGACATCCACAACCAGGATATCGGTGCCGTACTCGATACACATCATGTTCTTGCCAACTTCCCCCAGACCGCCCAGGGGTACGATTCGTAGATGTCCGTCCATCTGTTTCACTCCCATGTTCCTAAGACACCAAGGCAGGCAAGCACCCATCAAGACCACGCCCAGGATTCAAACACGGATCCCGGCGTAGGTGTACTGACGAAGAAACCCACATTGTGGCCCCGGCGGTGCTGGTTACTCCTGCCTTGCGAGGTAATCCAAACCGTCCGACGGTAGGAATGTTAGCATAGGAAGGCCTCTCGGTCAAGTCACTCCCAACCGTCCTCGCGCCGCTTCTAACGAGCCCGGGCCTGTCGGGGGAATGGCGGTAACGAGGACGGTCGCTTGTCTCGCACGCCAACTCATAGTATGATCTGCAACGGCATCCAACCGCTAGGCATCGAAAAGAAGAGCCCTCATATGCCCTCACTGAGACTGCTGAGACACGACAGACAGAGCCTACTGGCTTTCCTTCGCGACCTGGTGCGCATTCCGAGCCCATCGACGGAGGAGGAGCAGGTCGCACTGCGGATTGTGGAGGAGATGGAGGCGATCGGCCTGCGCCAGGTCACCGTCGATGGCATGGGTAGCGTCTTCGGACGGATCGGAGCCGGTCGCGGGCCGACGCTGATGCTCAACGCGCACATGGACACCGTACGCGTCAGCGACCCGGACTCCTGGAAGCGAGACCCCTTTGGGGCGACGGTTGAAGACGGCCTGCTCTATGGCATGGGGTCCTGCGATATGAAGGGTGGGCTGGCAGCCATTCTCTACGGCGCCAAACTGGTCAAGGATTCGGGCATCAGGCTCAACGGCGACCTGGTCGTCGCATGTGTCGTTCAGCAGGAACAGTGTGAGGGACTAGGAACCCGAGTCCTCGTAGAGCAGAGCGATGTGCACCCAAGCTGGGTGGTTCTGGGTGAGCCCACAAACCTCAACGTGAGCCGCGGGCAGCGCGGGCGCATGGAGATGCGCCTGGTGACGCACGGTCGATCGGCCCACGCTGCCAACCCCGTGCTAGGTGAGAATGCAATCTACCATGCTGCCCGATTGGTGTTTGGCCTGGAGATACTCGCCGACCAGTTGGGCACTGACGAGTTCCTGGGCCCCGGCACACTGGCCGTAACCGGCATTGCATCCAGCGCTTGCAGCCGCAACGCCGTGCCCGACAGCTGCGAACTGATTATCGACCGGCGTCTCACGCTGGGTGAGAATGAGACGAAGGCCTTGGCTGAGGTGCAGCGCGTCATCGCCCGGGAGAACGTCAATGCGGAGGTCGAAGTGGCAGGCTACCGGACGACGAGCTACACGGGCTTCGCGGTGGACACGCGGGAGGTCTATCCCGCCTGGGTGATCGCGGCGGATCACCCCCTCGTGATTGCGACCCTGCAAGCAGCCCAAACGGAGCTCAAGCACCGCCCCAAGATCACCTGCTGGGGTTTCTCCACTGAAGGGGTGTACACGGCCGGGGAAGCCGGTATTCCAACCGTCGGTTTTGGCCCCGGCAGGGAGGAGTGCGCTCACACGCCGGACGAGCACGTCCGGCTGGACGACGTGTACGCGGCCGCCAGGGTGTACGCCCGCCTGGCGTTGCGGCTCCTGGGATGAGCACGCTGGCGGATTGGCTACAGCTTGAGAGCGAGGTCTCCGCAGCGCTCGATGCGCGGGAGCCTGTGGTTGCCCTCGAATCGGCCCTGATTACCCACGGGTTCAGCCCCCCTGCCAACCTGCGCATCGCCCGCCAGATGGAGGCGGCGGTCCGCGCGGAGGGAGCGGTGCCGGCCACCATCGGGGTGCTGGATGGTCAGCCTCACGTCGGCTTGTCCAGTGAGTGTATGACGCGGCTGGCCCTGCCGGCGACCCCGCTGAGCAAGATCAGCCTGCGTGACCTGCCTGTCGTTGCCGCGAAGGGCGACAGCGGCGGCACGACCGTCGCCGCCACGATGCACCTCGCCCATCAGGTAGGGATCCAACTCCTGGCGACAGGCGGCATTGGCGGCGTTCACCGCGCCCACCCGGAGGACGTCTCCACCGACCTCACTGCACTGGGCTCGATCCCGATTACGGTCGTTTGCTCGGGCGCGAAGGCGATTCTGGATCTTCCGCGCACACTGGAAGTTCTGGAGACGAAGGGCGTGCCCGTGGTCGGCTACGGTACGGAGTACTTCCCAGCTTTCTACAGCCGGAGTTCAGGCCTCGAGGCGGACGTGGCTCTCGACCGGCCTGGGGACGTGGTGAGGCTGGCACGGATGCGCACGCAGTTGGGGCTGTCGTCCGCCATCCTTGTCTGTGTGCCGGTACCGGACGCCTCTGCCCTCGCCGAGACGGAAGCCGAAGCGTTCATCGCCCAGGCGGTGGAGGAGGCGGAACAGGCCGGCGTTGGCGGCAAGGATCTGACGCCATATCTGCTGAGCCGCATCGTGGAGTTGACTGCGGGAGAAGCCCAGCGGGCCAACGAGGCGCTGCTAGTCAACAACGCTCGGGTGGCGGCGCGGATTGCGCGGGCGTTTACGGCCCCCTAGGTTCGAAACGTCAGGGCCGGTTCAGTTGGGTGCTGTGCGGCCAGCGCCGGGGCGTGAGGGTTGCGGGGCGGCCCTGTCTGACGGATGCGGCGCGACCATCGCAAAGGCCAAGAGCGTGAGGGCGACTTGAGGTCACGGGCACTAGAGGCCACCGCAGTCTTGCTTTTCCTCCTCCAGGCCGTGCGCGTGCTGCTCTCGGTCCTCTTTGGCCTCATCTACAACGTGGTCTTTGCGGAAACGCTGGGCTTCGGCACGCTGGGCGCGGTTGTGGTTCTCGTGCTGTGCTCCTTCCTACTCCCGCTCGCCGCTCCGCTCCACAAGCAAAGCGGCCTGCTCCTCGCCACAGCGCTCGTCGCCGCCCTGGCCCGCATCCCTTTGAGCATCAACCAGCCTACGGTTCGATTGGTGAGCAGCCTGATCGTCACAGCGAGTGCGACGGCATACGCGGCTGCCCTGCTCTACGGACACCACCGCGTGTTCGCTGCTGCCCTGGTCGCGGCTTGCGCCATCGATCAGCTCCTGCGCGCTGCGGGCAACACCTACGACCTTGCCCTGCGCGGCTGGTGGCTACCGGTACAAGCGGTGATCTCGCTAGGGATGGGGGTCGTCGCATGGCGGGCCTTTTCCAGCTCCCAGCGGCCCGCTTATGAGAACGCACCAGGGGCCGGTATTGACATCCCGAGTGGACTGGCCCTGGGCACGCTGGTTTTCGTGGAGACCTCTCTGCTGGGCTTTCCGAACGCTCTGGCACGCTGGACCGGGGCGACCTACGCGCTGGTTGCCCCACTCCTGATGGCAGCAACCCTCCTACCACTCCTTCGGGCGAGGCGATGGGGTGGTCTGGCCATCCTAGGAGCCACCCTCGGGGTCGGACTGCTAACGGGCCACGAGCTGCATCAACTCGGCACCCTGGCACCAATGCTCCTGGCACAGTTCGCCTTCCTGTCGGCCGCTCGTACACTGGCGGAGCCAGGCCCGTCGGGGCACCCCAGGCTATCGGTTGCTCTGGGGATGCTCCTGTTTCTGGCGCTCCACGTGGTGCTCGCCCTGGCGTTCACATACCCCTACACGATCCCGAGCCTGCGCGACAAAGGGGACTACGTGTTCTTGGTCGCCTTCCTGTTTCTACTCGTTCCTGCCATCGGGTCCGGTTCATCTGCGAAAGCCCCCGGTCGAGTGCTGCGGTCCCCAGGCGTTGGCTGGATGGTGGCCGCCGCTCTCGTCGTTGCGACGGCGGCTTTCGCCTACCCACCCAGGCTAGCCGAACCAGAAGCGAACTCTGGTCGGTTCCGAGTAGGCACCTACAACATCCACTACGGGTACAACTCCAGCTGGCGCTTCAGCCTGGCGGATCAGGCTCGCGCCATCGAGCGGAGCGCCGCAGACATCGTGATGCTGCAGGAGGTGGACGCTGGGCGGATCACCAGCTACGGCGTCGACGACGCGCTTTGGCTGGCGCGAAGGCTTGGCATGGACTATGCCTTCGGACCGACCCTGGAGGACCTTTCCGGCGTTGCCTTGCTCTCACGCTTTCCCGTCGCAGAGGCGGACTCCCAACTGCTCGCCAGCCAGCTGGAACAGACAGCCATCGTATGGGCACGCTTGGAGATCGCCGGGCAGGAGCTGGACGCCTACGGGACCTGGCTGGGGCTTGAACCCGGGGAACGGGCCCGGCAGTGGGATGACGCCAAGGCCTATATAGGGGGTGCCAGTCCCGCCGTCCTAGGCGGTGACTTCAACGCCACACCAGGATCGCCCACGTACGAGAGAATTCGTGCGGCGGGATTCGACGACCCGTTCGTGGTCGGAAGCTTCGACCCGGCCCCCAGCTCTCCGGCGGTGGATCCCGTCGAGCGCATCGACTTCGTTTGGACCCGGGGGCTCGGCGTCACGGGTGCGGAGGTGCTTGACGCGCTCGCCTCGGATCATCGGCTGGTGGTCGTCGAGTTGGCTGCGCAGCCCGACACCGGTCCATAGACCCGGGGTGAGTGCTTGCCCCCCTCTACCCTAAACCCCCGCATCTGCTTTCCAGGTCATCCCGATCGCTGTACAATAGCCCTATGCGCATCCGCTACCTCAGCCTGACCAACCTCCGCAACTACGCGCGCCTCGAACTGACGCTTCCAGAGCAGTCCCTCGTCCTCTACGGTGGCAACGCTCAGGGCAAGACGAGCCTTCTGGAAGCCATCTACCTTCTGGCCACCGGGTCGTCACCCCTAGCCTCGTCCGATCGCCAGCTCATTCGATGGCAGTCTGAGGCCGAGGGCCTGCCATACGCCCGGGTGTGGGCCGAGGTAGAGCGGCGGGACCGGCGTGTGGAGCTGGAAATCGGGCTCGAGAAGCAGACCATCTCCAACGGTACGACGCGGCTGCAGAAGAGCGTCCGTGTCGACCGTTCACACCGGAACCAGTCTGACCTGGCCGGGCATCTCAACGTCGTGCTGTTCACCCCTGAAGACGTCGATCTGGTGGCTGGTTCTCCTTCGACGCGACGTCGCTACCTGGATGATGCGCTCTGTCAGGTGGACGGGACCTATCGGCGGGCTTTAGCCACATACTCGGACGCCCTGCGCCAGCGGAACGCGGCGCTGCGCCACGTGCGTGACAGCAGGGGAGATCCAGCGCAGCT
>JASFVG010000335.1:0-5524 GCA_050049955.1 Anaerolineae bacterium
TGCTGGTCGGATTGGGTCTTTCCCTCACGGGGGCGATCCTGGCCAACCTGGGGGCTCTGCTCGTCCAGTTGGCCATTGCACGGCTGTTTGTTCGCCCGACTTTGCGGGGCGGCGGAGTCACAATCATTCGCGGTGTAGCTGCCTACGGATGGGCCCTGTTTCTGTATACGATCGGGCGGCACCTGCTCGTCCGGGTAGATCTGATGATGGTGAAGGCGCTGGCCGGGGCCTCCGCTGCGGGGTACTACGGCGCTGCCCAGGACCTCACCCGGCCACTAGGCCTCTTCGTCGCTTCGTTCACACCACCTTGGCTCGCATGTTCCAGGACGGTCGGGCCGAGCTTGCGCGCTCGGTGATCGGGGAGGCGATGCGGCTGGTGCTCTGTTTCCTTCCGTTTGTCGCGCTGGTCGCTGGGTCAGCGGCAGAGATCGTCGGTCTGGTGTACGGGCCGGCCTTTTCGCCGGCCGCGCCGCCAGTAACACTGCTGCTGTTGGGCTCGGTCGCGCACGTGATAATCTCGGTCATTGCCGAAGTCCTCACGGCAGTTGAGAGGCCGGGCTGGGCCGTTGCCATGACCTGGCCACTGCTGCCCGTGATGGTCGCGGCTTGTCTGGTGGCCACACCTCGGTTCGGGCCGAGCGGAGCAGCCGCGGCAATGACTGGTCTATCCTGGCTTGGCGCGATCGCCATGATGTTGTCAGTCCAGAAGTATACCGATGTTCGCCCTGGTTGGGCGACGGTCCTCCGGATCTCGGGGACCGCGCTGGTCGCGTACGCACTGTCCTCGTTTTGGCAGTCCTCCGGCGCGTGGGTCATCCGGGAGTTGTCGGTGATAGCTGCCGCTGTCTTCGTGTGCCTCTCTCTGCTGGGGGAGCTGACGACGCAGGATCTGTCCTTTGCGATATCTGTTGTCCGGCGCGAGCCGGACTAGGCCCTGCCTCCCGAGAAGCAGGTGCGCCGGTCGATGGTTGAAGCGGCTGTCTCAGGGCTCGAGTTGGGAGGCGGATATCCATGATGTTCCTGTGAGGGCGCTTTCGATCGTTGCCCTGCAGACTTCGAACCTGCTCAGCAATCGTGGAAGCTGGGCTTGAGGCGTAACTAGGAGAGATCTGATGCTTCGGTTCCTCTTCGGTGTCTTCGCCACGCTACACGGTCTGGTCCACCTGTGGTTCGTCCTGCTGAGCCAGGGCCTCGTTGAGTTCGAACCCAATATGGGCTGGACGAGTGAGTCCTGGCTCCTGTCGGGCCTCCTGGGTCAGGCGGCGACCAAGCGACTTGCAGGGGTGGTCTTCTCGCTGGCGACGGTTGGCTTCGTTGCTGGCGGGATTGGTCTGCTGGTCCGCGCCGGATGGTGGCGCACGGTCCTGATGGGCGCAGCCATCTTCTCCACGGGGAGCATCTTCCTCTACTGGGATGGCAGGCGGGAGATGATCGTGCAGAAAGGCCTGATCGCGGTCCTGATGAACGCGGGCACCATTGTCGCCCTGCAGCTAATTGATTGGGCCTAGAGTCACGCGGTTCTGAGTGCGAGCCACCCAGCAGGATGTCTGTGGGAGATCTGGATGTCTCTGTTGCTATGGCCTGCTGTGAGACGTTGTCAGTAGGGTCTCCGGGCCCTTGATTTGCTCACCCTCCGTGCTACAATTGCGGTTGCCTCGACGGGTGCGCGCAGGCCCGGGAAAACGTCAGACCTCCCGGCGCAGGACGCCCTTCGGCGATCGGCAGCGTGTGGCCCTGGTCCATTGCCAGGTGTATCACGGTGGAGCTCATGCCCATGTCACAACCAAAGGAAGACGTGGAGATCACGGTCGGGCAGCTACTCCGGCAGAAGGGATTGAGTTTGGCCTTAGCCGAATCGTGTACTGGCGGCCTGGTGAGCCACCGTATCACTGATGTTCCCGGTAGCTCGGACTACTATCGGGGATCGGTCACGGCGTACGCCTGCGACGTGAAGGAGATGCTGCTTGCGGTGCGACCCGAGACCCTGGCTGGCTACGGCGCCGTAAGCGAACAGACGGCGCGTGAGATGGCGCGGGGCGTAAGGCACGCCCTGGGGGCGGACGTTGGGGTGTCGGTGACCGGCATTGCAGGGCCCACGGGAGGCACGGCGGAGAAGCCTGTGGGCCTGGTCCACGTTGCGCTGGCTGCGGCCGATGGTGAGTGGGCGGAGCGCCACGTGTGGGAAGGCAACCGTCAGGCAAACAAGGCCCAGTCGGCGGATGCTGCTCTCGATCTACTGCGCCGCTACCTGGAGGGGGACGTTGTGAGAAACGAGCTGGTAGTCGTCGAAGCGTGTTTCGATATCACGGGCGAGATCACCCCGCGGAGGTTCGAGTGGCAGGGTAAGCTGCACGTGGTGGAGGGTGTTGGACGTCGCTGGACCGAGGGTGGTGAGACGTGCTTCAACGTGATGGCGATGGGAGGGCGCCTGTACCAACTGCGTCTAGATCGGGCGACCCTCCGCTGGTCGATTGCCCGGGAACCCTCGCACAGGAGGGTGGCATAGGTGGGCTAGTCGGGCACGTGTGATGACGACTGCGCAGGCTGTGGAGTCTGGGGGCAGGGTACGCCCATTTGATCCATTCCGGGATCTCGAGCAGGTGGTGACGTTGATCGGCATCGCGTTCGGGGACAGGTTGGACCCCGCGGGCAGGGTGACGCTAGACCGTATGCGTCGCCTTGCTCGGGCGGGTCCTTTGCTGCAGTGGTTCTGGCTCTTGGCAGGGAAGGCCACTGCCGCACCGGGCCTCGTCTGGGACGTCCGCGGACACCTGGTGGGGAACGTGTCCCTTCGCCGTTCCCGGAGTCGAGGAGGGTACCTCATAGGGAATGTCGTCGTCCACCCAGAGTGGCAGGGAAGGGGGATTGGACGTGCTCTCATGAGGGCTGCTATGAACAGGGCATCGGACCGAGGTGCGCGCTGGATCGGACTGGAGGTGCGCGCCGACAACGGTGTAGCCCGTGAGCTCTATGGAAATCTGGGCTTCCAGGAGGTGGGCAGGACCAAGCATATGCTGCGGCCGGCAGGGATGCCCCGGGGGCGCTCCGGGCCGCAGGTCGAGTCACTCCGGCGGGCGAGCAGCCGCGACGCGGATGCCCTGGTCAGGCTAATGCTATCGGTGATCCCGGCTGAGCAGCGACCTCTGCTGGAGATCCGGGAGCCCGACTATCGGCCAAGCAACGACAGAGCTCTCGAGCACTGGCTGAGGGGCGAACGGGAGGTCTGGTGGGTGGCTGACGATGGCGACGGAGTCTGCGCGGCGAGCCGCGTGGTGCGCACGTCGGGGCGTTTTCCAAACCGGCTAGAGATCCTCGTGCGCGTCCAGCACGAAGGGCGCTTTGAGCAGGTGCTGGTCAGGCAGGGTATCGACAGCTTGAGGGGATCGCCCAAGAAAGCGATTGAAGCTCAACTTCCGCTCCCTGCAGATAGCGCAGTCGCGGCGCTGGAGGGAGCAGGGTTCAGGAAGCTGCGGGTACTGATTCAGATGAAGCGGAGTCTGAAATACCGCTTGTCAGTGAATCTCAAGACGGCTGAATAGGTCGCTGGAGCTGCATAAGAAGAAGGTAGGCCCTCTGCGTATGCAGGGGGCCTACCGCCAAGGAAAGGAGGAGAGGTGTAGCGCGCTGATCTAATCAGCCACTCACCTCGCCCTCCATGCTACCGCATCGCCCGAGCTCAGCCAGTGACTCATAGTACTCTTTCACGGTGACAGTTGTCCTATCCTGTCAACGATGCTCGGCGATGCTCCTAGCTCTGCAGTCACCCCGGTGTTTGACAGCCCTGACCTGGGTGGTATAATAATGGATCGGCACGGCGCAGGTTGCGACTAGACGTGACTTGGGAGGAACGGTAAAAGCATGTCCGATACGGGGAGCAAGTCCTATGCGCGGATAACTGACGCAAAGGCACTGCCACCGCTGCTCCAGATCCAGTTCAAGTTCTTCAACTGGTTGCAGGAGGAGGGTCTAGCTCAGCTCTTCGATGAGGTTTCCCCCATCGATAGCTACAATGGTAATCTGAGGCTCTATCTGCCCGGTTCTGAGGCCGAGGCAGCACAGTTCGATCTCCGCTATCGCTTTGAGGAGCCCCGCTACTCGCGGGAGCAATGCATCGTCAGGGATATCACGTTTGCCTCTCCGCTCTATGTGGATGTGGCCCTTAGCAATCGGGAGACCGGCGAGATCATTCAGTCGGAGGTCTTCTTCGGTGATTTCCCGTTGATGACAGAGAACGGCACCTTCATCATCAACGGCACGGAGCGTGTCGTGGTGAGCCAGCTGATACGGTCGCCAGGCGTCTACTTCGACCTGGAGGAGGATCGCTCGACAGGCCTTCGGCTCTGCACGGCTAAGCTGATACCTGACCGAGGCGCCTGGCTGGAGTTCGGGTCGCGCAAGACAGGGTACCTTACCGTCCGATTCAATCGGCAGCGGATTCTGCCTGTTACGATACTTCTTCGGGCGTTGGCCGCCGTGGATGACGGGATGGGGGAGGATGTTCTCGACGATGCCAGCGACGAGACCCTGCTTGAGTTGTTCAGGGATGCTGACAGCAACCCCGAGCACCAGTATATCCCGGCGACGTTCCGTCAGGAGCCAGATTGGTCACCCAAGAGCGGCCGTACCCTGGGTGAAGAGGCGCTGGTAGAGTTCTACCGGCGCATGCGTCCTGGGGATCCGGCAACGTTGGACAATGCTCGTCAGTATCTTGAGGAGCAGCTGTTCGATCCCCGTCGCTATGACCTGAAGCGCGTTGGGCGCTACAAGCTGAACCAACGGCTTGGTTTCAACGTCGATCTCGACCACCGCATGTCGACCAAGAAGGATCTGGTTGCCATCGTAGGTCATTTGATCCGCATCAACAACGGTGTTGAGGATGCCGACGATATCGACCACTTGGGGAACCGCCGCATCAAGACAGTCGGCGAGCTGGTTCAGAACAAGTTGCGAATAGGCTTGCGACGTATGGAGCGCATCGTGGTGGACCGCATGTCTAGCCGCGATGCCGAGTCGATGACGCCGGTTAACCTGGTCAACATACGCCCGTTCGTGGCCGCCATCCGGCAGTTCTTCGGCTCCAGCCGGCTTTCGCAGTTCATGGAGCAGACGAACCCCTTGGCGGAGCTGACCCACAAGCGCACGCTTTCGGCACTAGGGCCGGGCGGCCTCAAGCGCGAGTACGCGGGCTTTGAGGTGCGAGACGTGCATTATACGCACTACGGGCGCGTCTGTCCCGTCGAGACGCCGGAGGGGCCGAATATCGGCTTGATCGTCCGTCTGGCGACCCACGCTCGCATCAACGACCTGGGGTTCATCGAGACGCCGTACCGCAAGGTGGTTCGGAAGGTTGAGCCTACGGAAGAGGCGCTCGTCGGTCACACCCTGCGAGAGGACATGACCGATCCTGAGAGCGGCGGGGTCGTCGCTGAGGCAGGCGCCCTGGTGACCGCCGATCTGGCGAAGGCCATCGCTAAGCTCGGTCTTCGAGAGGAAGTCCCGGTGGAGCCGATGGTCACCGAAAAGG
>JASFVG010000336.1:0-5514 GCA_050049955.1 Anaerolineae bacterium
ATGGACGACCAGCGCCAACAACCCGTCATTGAGATCCATCACATCACCCACCGGAGCAATCCCATCTTCCACGCGCTGCTCCCGAGCGGAGCGGAGCACCGCAACCTTATGGGGATGCCCAGGGAGCCGACGATCTACGCTGCGGTAAGTGAGGTTTGCCGCTGCACCGGCGTGTACGTCACGCCGGGAGGCATGTCCTGGCTCCACGCCGTGGTGCAAATCAATAAGACGGACGACGAAGACGGTAGGCGTGCCATCCACGCTGCGTTCAAGGGCCACACTTCACTCAAGCACGTCGTGGTCGTCGATACCGACGTCGATCTGTACGACGGGGGCGACGTGGAGTGGGCCGTCGCTACCCGCTTCCAGGCCCATCAGGATCTCGTAGTGCTGCGCGACCAGCCGAGCAGTAGCCTGGACCCTTCCGCATCGAAGATGTCGGGCCAGAAAGCGCGAACGACGAAGATGGGGCTGGACGCCACAGCCCCTCTGGGTGCTGCACGGCGGCGGTTCGAACGCGTCTCCTACGGCCCCGTTGACCCTGCGCAGGATAACTTGACTTCCTAGGCATACTTGTGCAACGTCCCTTTTTTGGTATCATGGATTGATGCGGCGCCGACAGAATCGGTGGATTCCGCGGATTCTGTGGATGCGAAGGCCACGATAGCCCAAGGAGGATGCCATGAACATCATCAAAGTCGCATCCAACTCTCGCTCGACAGCAGTGGCCGGCGCCATTGCAGGCGTGATGCGGGAGCAGGACAGCGTGGATGTGCAGGCCATCGGTGCTGGAGCGGTCAATCAGGCGGTCAAGGCTGTAGCTATCGCGTGCGGCTACCTGGAGCTGGACGGCATTGAGATCGTATGTGTACCCTCGTTTGTTGAGGTGGAGATCGAGGGCAAAGAGAGAACCGCTGTGCGGCTGCACGTAGAGAGGCGAAGTGGCGGGGCGGAGCAGCAGGTGTCGCAGCCAGAGACAGGACTGGGTGGATCAACATACTCCTAGTGCAGCCTCCGATGGGGCGCGGGCGCCCTCGGAGACTGTTGAGTTGGCCCTTGAACGCGGACATTCCACGATCGCAATCTCGAATCACGATATCCTAAGCAGCATAGGAGAGCTCGGAGAGGGAGCAGGCGGAGGAGCACTGGAGGTCAATCCCGACGGAGACGTGGTTGCAGCCTCGGTAGTCGGCCGTTTCCAGGGCTGCCGGACAGGCCCCTAGAGCACTGCGATGCGGAGGCGGCTGTGGCCCAACGACCGCGCTCGGGGCAGGCAGACTGCCAGGACCCCTGGCGACCGAGTGGGACGAAAGACAGGCGCCGATCTGTATCGGGCCACCTACCGCCGTGACGCATCTCACGAGCTTCCTTTCGTTACTGGACCGAGATCTGCGACGAAGCCCGTGAGCACGCCGTCGGCCGTGATGGGCAACGTATTCCCCCTCAGCTGCGGCTCGAGCCCCAGGAAGCCAGCAAGATCACCTGCGAAGTGGGTTGAATTCGGCTGCGACAGTGTCCCGCCAGGTTAGAACCGCAGCTGTGGCGTTTGCCTCAGGAGTCGATGCGACCAACGCTTCGCGCCGCCACGGTGAGTGACCGCCAGTGCTGCCCCAGGACAGAGAGGTACCCATAAGGGCTTGCGCGCCCGTGCAGTCTGGCTTCAGCAGGCAGGTCAGGGCTGCACAGGCCAGGGAGGCGCGAGGCTAGGCGAGCCTGGCCCGATGCTGAATAGAGGCGTTGCAGGAAGAGGCGGTCGTCTCGACCGACAAAGGATGGCATGGTAGGGTGGCTGATGCTTGAAACACTGGCACAGATTGAGGAGCGATACGAAGAGCTGGCGCGGCTGATGGCGGACCCGGAGGTTGCGCAGGACTATCAGCGTGTCGCAGAGTACGCCAAGGAGCGCTCCGACCTGGAGGAGGTCGTCGCCGTCTATCGGGAGTACAAGGCGACTGATGAGGAGTGGAACGAAACCACGGAGCTCCTGGAAGACGACATAGAGCCCGAGCTGCGCGAACTGGCCGAGCTGGAGATTGCCGATCTCGAGCGTCGGAGAACAGACCTGAAGCAAGAGCTGCGCAGGCTCCTCATTCCCAAAGACCCACGTGATGTGAAGGATGTGATCGTTGAGATCCGCGCTGGGGCAGGAGGAGATGAGGCAGGGCTTTTCGCCGCTGACCTGTACCGAATGTACACCCGCTACGCCGAGAGGCAGAACTGGGGGACGGAGGTGCTCAGCGCCCACCCTACCGGCATTGGCGGTTTCAAGGAAGTGGTCTTCGGTGTGAAGGGACGCGGCGCCTACTCGCGCCTCAAATACGAGAGTGGCGTCCACCGGGTACAACGAGTGCCCGTGACGGAGTCGTCAGGCCGGATCCACACATCGACCGCGACTGTGGCTGTACTGCCGGAGATGAGCGACGTTGAGGTAGACCTCAACCCGGCGGACCTGGAAGTCGAGGCCTACATCTCATCAGGACCAGGCGGGCAGCATATGCAGAAGAACGCCACGGCTATCCGCATGACCCACAAGCCATCCGGCATCACGGTCGCATGCGAGTCGGAGCGCTCGCAGACGAAGAACAAGCGGCGTGCCCTTTCCATCCTTCGATCGCGGCTCTATGAGCGCGAGCGACGACAGCAGCAGGAGAAGCGAGCGAAGGCCCGGCGGATGCAGGTAGGCACCGGAGACCGCAGCGAGAAGATCCGTACATACAACTTCCCGCAGAATCGCATCACTGATCATCGAGTGAATCTGACGATTCATCAACTCACCGGCGTGTTGGACGGGACCCTAGACGCCGTCATCCGCGCGCTGCAGGCCAGGGACCAGGAAGAGCAGCTGGAGGCCCTCGGCGAATCTGCGTGACGCTATCCTCGCGGTTCACCTGTTGAGTCGTGTTGTCCAGCCAGGGACGTAATCGGGAGACGCAGTCTGCCAGCGCAAGGGGTCCAGAGGGCGAGCGCTGCATGCAGGTCCTTCCGCCCCAAGACGTAGGACATGCCCTACGCGAGGCATCGCGCCATCTCAGAGCCGCCACAGATGTACCCCGCGTGGAAGCGGAAATCCTCCTGATGCACGTTACCGGGTCTTCGCGCGCCAGCCTGCTAACCCACCCAGAGCGTCGACTGCACGCAGACGAAGCTCAACAGTACAAGCAACTTGTTGGTGAGCGCGCTCTTGGTTACCCCCTTCCCTATCTCACCGGGAAGACCGAGTTCTACGGTCTCGAGATTGAGGTCACGCCGGACGTGATGATTCCCCGACCGGACACCGAGGTCCTGGTCGACCTGGCACTGGAACTGAGCCCGTTCACCATCGTTGACGTATGTACAGGTTCCGGTTGCATCGCTATTGCGCTGGCTGCTCATCTACCCGAGGCCTCTTGCCTCGGGATCGACATCTCGCCGGCGGCGTTGGCGGTCGCTCGAAGAAACGCGGAGAGGCACGGGCTTGAGGGAAGGATTCAGTTCATCGTGGGAGACTTGCTTGACCGCCGGCCCGGACCGGTCGATCTGATCATCGCCAACCCGCCCTATGTGTCGACGGATGAGTGGGCGTCACTGCCACCATCCACCCTCTATCACGAACCCTACCGGGCGCTGAACGGGGGTGCTGACGGGCTAGAGGTCATCCGCCGGCTGCTGTCTCAGTCCCAAGGCCTCTTGAGGCCCGGGGGGACCCTCCTGCTCGAGATCGGCGCCAGCCAGGGAGAGGCAGCCATGGAGATTGCCAAGACTAGCTTTCCCAATAGGGGGACCTCCGTGCGCATTCATCCCGACCTTGCGGGCCGGGATCGTGTTCTGGAGGTGAGGAGGTGATTGAGCTTCTGGCTCTGGACCTGGACGGCACACTGATCGACGAGACCATGATGGTCTCCGATCGCGCGCGACGGGCAGTCGCCCGCGCGCAGCAGAAAGGTGTGATCGTCACGCTCGCTACCGGTCGCATGCTGGCATCCACCGCTCCGTTCGCCCGCGACCTGGGAATCGAAGCACCCCTAATCTGCTACCAGGGCGGCGTCATACAGGCCCCTGGTTCGGAGGAGCCGCTGTATCGCGCGACCATGGATCCCGATCTGGTTCGTGAGGTACTTGCCTGGCAAGCTACGTCAGATTGGCACATGGTCCTCTACGCCGACGACGCGCTGTTCATCGCCGAACAGAGGCACTCGGAGCGCTACTACAGGGACCTGCTGGGGGAGAACCTGCGCTGGGTTGACGACCTCGCCTCGGTGCTCGAACAGCATGTGCCAGTGAAGTTCCTCTTCATAGCTGAGCCAGTTCGCGCCGACGAAATCGAGATAGCCCTGCGACAGCGGTTCGAGGGGCAGGTAGAGATTGTGCGCTCCCACGCCAACTTCGTGGAGGGGAATCCGCTTGGGGTCTCAAAAGGTGATGCTCTGCGCCGACTCGCTCAGACGCTAGGCATCCCCCAGGATCGGGTGATGGCGATCGGAGATCAGGGCAATGATGTCTCGATGATCAGCTGGGCAGGATTGGGGGTGGCCATGGGAAACTCCAGCCCTGCCGCCAAGGCAGTGGCTGCCTGGGTGGCCCCGCCCTTGTCACAGAATGGGGCGGCCGTTGCGATCGAGCGCTTCATTTTTGGGCCTGCCTGAGCGACTACTATCACCGGGGCTATGGATCCCCGCCGTTCTGCCAAGTCCGGCTCGCGTCACGACAGAACTCTCTCCAGCACCAACAGGTGAGACAGTCCAAAGACACGCAGCGGTGTGCCTTCAAGCGCGTAGGTGACGCTCCGAATTAGCCGACCGAAGGCAGGGGCACGCGCGGCTATGTTGTCATAGCCTGGATATAACTGCGTGTGATGGATGAGGCGGACGGGGAGGCCGTCGAGGAGACGCCTAAGGTCCCGACCAGTGTAGGCTCGGACATGTGGAGCTAGCCGATCGCGTAGACGCGTGGGAAGCCAGTTGACCCCCGGGACGTTCCCGAAATAGTAGCGGCCGCGCCAGAAGACGCCGTGTGTCTCGAAGCCGTATAGGCGGTTAGGTACGAAGATGACGATGCGGCCGCCAGGCCGAGCCACTCGGATCATCTCCTCCACACAGATCCGATCATCGACGACGTGCTCCAGCACCTCGTGGGAGAAGACCACATCGAAGACCGCGTCGGAGAAGGGCAGCCGCTCACCCGTTGCCTGAGCGATGTCCGCTGCCGCCCGTCCAGCCCGGCGGGCCCGCTCGTACTCGATCTCAACACCGAAGACATGCGGTGTCTCCCGACCGAATGCGGCCGTGTACAGGCCCATACCACAGCCTACATCGAGCACCCGAAGGTTGCGCAAGGCCGTCCACCGGCGTACCATCTGGAAGCGTCGTTCCTGCCCCGCCCGCCACACATAGCTGGGGTGACCACGCTCTGCAGCCTTGTCGGACAGGCCGGGTTTCAGCTTGTCCACTGGCTGGCTTCCCATATCGACGCGCCGTAGTGCAAACTTGGACGACCTGTCGCGCCACCCTGAATCGATCGCCCGCCCCCGGATGCTGC
>JASFVG010000337.1:0-5501 GCA_050049955.1 Anaerolineae bacterium
GCTGCCTGCAGATAGGCGCGGCGGCTAGCAGAACCGGGCTACTCGTGCCGCAGCGCATCGATCGGGTCGAGCTGCGCCGCCTGCGTCGCCGGATAGTAGCCGAAGAAGATGCCCACCGCGGCTGCAGCCGCAAAGGCCAGCGGTACCGACATCGGAACCAGCTGTGTGCGCATCGTGCCCAGCTCACCGAAAAGGCGGGAACCACCCACGCCAGCCAGGACGCCCACCAGCCCGCCAATCAGGCTCAGGATGATGGCTTCGAGCAAGAACTGGAGCCGCACATCGCGGGGGCGGGCGCCCAGCGCCTGTCGCAGTCCGATCTCCCGCGTCCGCTCCGTGACGCTGACCAGCATGATGTTCATGATGCCGATGCCGCCCACTACCAGCGAGACCGCCGCGACCCAGCCTAGCAAGTCCCGAAATGCTTCGGTCGTGGAGGCAGCGGCATCAATGACGCTATCCTGCGTCATCAGTTGGAAGTCGGCCTCGTCGGCCGCTAGCTCATGCTCTCTGAGCAACACCGCCGTGATGTCGCTCATCACCTCGTCCATCACCTCCTTGCTGTCCGCCGAGACGAGGATGGTGCGCAGGCTATCGTCCCCGAAGCGCCTCGTCTCGAAGCGCTCGAAGACGACGGTCAGGGGGATGTAGACACGGGCATCGTAGTCGGTGTTTCCAACCACGCCCTTCGTCTCCATCACGCCGGTCACCACAAAGTTCACGGAACCGATCTCTATCCGCTGTCCGAGGGGGCTCCGGCCAAAGCCTCCGCTTTGGTTGCCGAAGAGCTCCTGGGCGATGCTATAGCCCAGCACCGCGACCTCCTCCTCTCGATCGTTGTCCTTGTCTGTGACGAAGCGTCCCAGCGCCACCGGGTAGTCGCGTACGGCGGGGAAACCGGCCGTCGTCCCTACAACGGTGATGTCGGAAAGCGTTGTCCCGCCCCCTTCGACTTCCTGGGTGGTCGACTGTTCACCCGATATGCCCTTGATGTGCTCCACTTCCCGCTCGATCGCCTCCAGCTCATCCGGGTACTCGAAGCCCGGCATGCGTCCGGGCCCAGCCCCGGGTCCCATTCGCTGGAACGAGGGCATGACCACGATCAGGTTGGCCCCCAGGGCGTTGATCTGATCAGCGATCTCTGCCTCCGCCCCCGCGCTGACGGCCATCATCACGATCACCGCCGCCACGCCGATGATCACGCCCAGGGTGGTCAGGAACGAGCGAGCCTTGTTCAGCGTCAGCCCCTCCCACGCCACCTTCAACGTCCGCCAGAAGCTCACTCTCCTCCCCCTTTCCCGGAAGCGCCCGAGTGCATGTGCCCTGACCGTTCCTCATTGAGGTCCCGAGCGACCACCTGCCCGTCTCGGAGCGCAATGATGCGCGCTGCGTGGGCGGCATCGTCACGGGAGTGCGTCACCATCACAATCGTCGAGCCCTGGTCGTGAAGCTCGTGCAGCAGTGCCATGATCTCCTCACCCGACTTGGTGTCGAGATTGCCCGTCGGCTCGTCGGCCATTACGAGCGATGGATCGTTGACCAGTGCCCGGGCGATGGCCACCCGCTGCTGCTGCCCGCCGGATAGCTCGTTCGGCCGGTGGTCCATGCGGTCGCCCAGCCCCACCGCCTCGAGCGCGGCGGCAGCGCGCCCTACCATTTGTTTGTCAGAGAGATGCTGATGCCCATTGTACATCAGCGGCATCATCACGTTCTTGACCGCCGTGAGGCGCGGCAGCAGGTTGTAGGACTGGAAGACGAACCCAATGCGCCGGTTGCGGATCCGGGCCAGTCTTTCCTTGTCCAGCTGGCTCACGTCCTCGCCCTCCAACAGGTAGGTGCCATCGGTAGGCCGATCCAGACACCCCACGATATTCATCAGTGTCGACTTGCCGGAGCCAGAGGGGCCCATGATGGCCACAAACTCTCCTCGGTCCACGGCCATGCTCACCCCGCGCAGTGCATGCACGGCGACGTCACCCTTGCCGTACACCTTGGTCAGACCCGTCGTCTCGATGACGTGCTTTGGGACTTCCTCTGTCGTGTGAATATCCCTCACCCGCCTCACGGCCTTCCTCCTCCACCAAGCATTCCGGCTCCTGGCATCATCATCCCCGGAGCTGGCATCTCCTCCTCTCCCTCAGCCACCCCGCCGGTGCCCGACGTAGTCTGCCCCAGGCTGATGACTTCGCCGGCCTCGAGGCCAGATGTGATCTCCGCGTTGACGACGTCCTGGAGCCCTAGCTCAACCGGACGCATCGCCAGCTCCCCGTCAGGCTGGACCACGAAGACGGCGTATACCCCTTCGGCGATCTCGCGCAGGGCCTGCACGGGGGCCAGCACCACGTCCCGGGCCTCGACACTGATCACCTCGATATCGACGTTCATGTCGCCCAACAGGTCGAGTCCTTCGGTAGACGGGCCCAGGGCGGCGTACGCTTGCACCGCCAGCGAGTTGTCCACCGTGACCAGCGCAGGATCGATGCGCACGACCTCTCCATCGAACAGCTCGTCGGGCAGGCCCTCGAACTCGATCTCCACCCGGTTGCCCACCGCCACTTGGCTCAAGTCGGACTCTTCCACCCAGAACTGCACCAGGGGATTCGCCATATCGGCCAGGGTGATAACGGGCGCATTGCCCACCCTCTGACCAGGAATTGCCTCAACATCGACCACCACGCCATCGAAGGGTGCCACAAGCTCAGCCGCGGCCAGATCGTCCAGCGCTTCCTCCAGCGCTAGCTCGGCACGATCGACCTTCAACTCGGCCTGGAGCACGGTCCCTTCATCGGGGCCGGTCTCGAGCGACGCCAGCGCATCTTCGGCCTGAACGACCCTGTTCTGGGCCTGATCCACCTCGTTCCAGGCCTGCAGGTCCTCGGTCCGTCCCTCCTGCAGCGCCTCATCGAGTGCAGCCTCGGCCTCGCCCAGGGCGTCCCACGCTGTCTCAAGGGTCTCCTCGTCTGTCCCGCTCGCCTCCAACTCCTGAATCTGCTGGGTGTGGTAGACCACATCGATCTGGTAGCCCTGCGCGGCGGCGTCATGCTCCGACATCGTGGCGTTCTGGTAGCTGTATTGCGCCACGCTCAGGGTCAGCTCGGCGCTCTCCAGGGCTGCTCTGGCGTCCGCCAGCTCGGCCTCCGTGGCCTCCTCAGTCCTCTCGGCCAGGTCAAGTGCGGCCTGGCGTAGACTGATCTCGGCCCTCGCCACGGCCAGCTCGAGGTCGTACGTCTCCAGCCGGGCCAGCACGTCCCCCGCTTCCACCTGGTCGCCGACCTCCACCAACACCTCGTCGATGAACCCCACAACCTCGTCCCCACTCTCGGTCTCAAAGCCGAGTTCCCTTTCTTCGGCGGGGGCTAGCACACCTGACCCGCTGACCGAAATGATCAGGTCGCCCTGGGCCACCTCAGCCGTCATCAGGGTCACCTCGGGCTCCTGGCCTGGCACGTAGTAGTAGCGGTAGTAGCCGTAGCCGCCGCCCGCCAGCGCCAGGACGATGAGCAACACAATCCAAAGAATCCTCCGACGAAACATAGCTATCTCCTCAACCTCGAGTTGCAGCCTCAGCCATCAATGCTCAGCGTCCCTCCGAGCCCCAGGCCCGAGAGAATCTCAGCGTTCACGGCGTCCGTCAGCCCCACCTCTACCTGACGCTCCTCCACCTCCCCGTCAGCCTGGAGGACGTAGACGATATATCCTCCCTCCGGAGTCTCATTCAGCGCCTCCACGGGAACAAGTAGCGCGCCCCTCGTCTCCGCCGAGATCACCTCCACATCGGCCGTCATGCCGGACAACAACGTCAGGCCCTGATCCCCCAGGTTCAGCCGCGCCTGCGCTTGAACAGCCGTTGACCCACTGACGGTCACCAGAACTGGGTCGACGCCTGTCACCTTCCCGGTGAAAGTATGGTCTGGCAGCGCCTCGAACACCACATTCACTTGGCTGCCCATTGCCACGTTGCCCATGTCCGACTCCTCCAGCCAGAAGCGGAGCAGCGGCTCCTCCATGTCGGCCAGTGTGAGGATGGCTGTGGTCATGCCGACCTGATCTCCAGGCTCCGCCGTAACCTCCATGACGGTACCGCTGAAGGGGGCGTAGAGCCGTGCCGCTTCCAGGTCGGCCTGGGCTTCCTCGCGGGCCAGCAGGGCGGAATCGACTGCCAGTTCCGCCGCCACAAGAGTGTCCGTCTGCGGCTCGCTCATCAGCAGCTCCAGATCCGCCTCAGCCTGCGCAACGCCGTTCTGTGCCTGCTCCACGCTCTTCCACGCCTGAACCTGTTCCGCCTCCGCGTCGTTGATAGCCCGCTGCCATTCGTCCTCGGCCTTCATCATCGCCGCCATTGCCCAGTCGTGATCCGCCTGGCTGATCTTCTCCCTCTCGTACAGGTCCTTCTGTCCCTGGTAGTAGCCCACCCAGTAGTCGAAGTTCTCCTTGGCCGAATCCACCGCGTCGTCTTTCATGGAGTCCGTCGTGTCCCCATAGGCGTCATAGGCGAGCGTCAACTGCGCTTGGGCATCTCGCAGACTTGCCTCTGCGTCGGCGACCTCCGGCTCGCTGGGCCCTTCCCGCACGTCTGCCAGCTCAAGCTGCGCAATCTGAAGTTCTACGTCCGCCTCGGTAACCTCGCGCTCAAGGGAGTCCGTCTCCAGACTGGCCAGCAGGTCCCCCTCCAACACCTCGTCGCCCGTCTCCACCCTCACCTCGGCGAGTCTGCCGCTCGTGCGGAACGATAGCTCCAGCTCATCCGCGGGGATCAACTCGCCGCTGCCGTCGGCCGTAAGCACGATATCGCCCTCGGACACCATCGCCGTCTCCATCGTCGGTTCCTCTGGCTCCTGAGCCTGGACTGCCACGTAGCGATCATAGGCTAGGTAGCCTCCGCCAGCTGCCAGAATCAGGAAGATGCCTGCGATGATCAATCTTATGCCTCTCTTCATTCTCCGTCTCCTTCTGGATGCACGATCCACAGCTCGTCGCCGGTGGAACCCCTTATTGCTCGGCGAGCCGGTACCCCACACCATAAACGGTCTCAACGTACATCGGATCCGCCGGGTCTCGCTCGATCTTCTTCCGCAGGTTCTTCACGTGGGTGTCCACTGTCCGCTCCAGGCCCCGATAGTCGTGGCCGAAGACCTGGCCCAGCAATTCCAGGCGCGTGAAGGCCCGGCCTGGTTCCACGGCCAGCACCTCCAGAAGCTTGAACTCAGTGGGGGTCAGGTCGACCGATCTACCACCCACGCTCACGTCGTGGCACCGACGGTCGATCACCAGATCAGCACAGCGAATCTCCATAGGTTGTGCCGGTTCCTCATTGCCAAGCTGCCGCAGCACCGCCCGCACCCGGGACAGCACGTCGCAGGGGTCGACAGGCTTTTGGAGGTGCTCGCAAACCTCGGGCTCCAAATCGAAGGGCCTCTCATCGCCCACGGCCTCAGGTATGAGCACGATGGTGGGGGTGTCAACCGGCGCGACACTTTCGATACCCGGACAACCCCCCTCAA
>JASFVG010000338.1:0-5485 GCA_050049955.1 Anaerolineae bacterium
GCCGGCGCCCGCAGGCTACGCCTGCGACGGCGGCGGCCAGGCCTGGCGGGGCGGCGACTGAGGGCGGAGAGACGATGCCGGTCTGGCGCTGCCGCGTCTGTGGTTATCTGGCCGCTCGGGAGCATCCGCCAGGACGCTGCCCGATCTGCAAGGCGAAGAAGGATCGCTTCGAGCGATTCTGGTAGGCCGGGCACTGCCGAAGCGAATCTCAAGCAAGTGCAAGTCGGATGAGTGAGGCCCGGCCGTGATCGGCATCGCGCAGATTGGGGAGGCCCAGTACGGGCTGTACGACGCTATCCCGTCGCGATTGGCGGTGCCCTCCCTGTTCCGGGTGGAGCCGATCGAGGGCGGCCTGAGTGGCTTGCGTATCATTGAGCAGCCCGTAGCGGAGCCATACGTGAAGGCCTATGGCGAGGGCGGCCCTACCACGAGGGCGGCCCTACTGATTGGGCGAGGTCGTTCGACCTCGCCGATTGGGGCATATTCCTGGCCCGTGAGGGAGGCCAGCCGGTGGCCGGCGCGGCGCTCGCCGCAGGCCCCGCAGGGGCCCCTGTCTACCCCATGGATCGCTTCCGGCGCGAGGATCTCGCCGTGCTGTGGGACATCCGCGTTCATCCAGAGCATCGCCGCCGGCGCATCGGCACGCGACTTTTTCGCTATGCCGTGGACTGGGCGTGGAGTAAGGGGCTCGGTCAGCTGGGGGCGGAGACTTAGAACGTCAACGTGGCGGCCTGTCGACTCTACGCTAGCCTGGGCTGCGTGCTGGGGGCAATCCATCGATTCGGGTGCGCGGGCTGCCCGGAGGTTGCTGATGAGGCGATGCTGCTCTGGTATGCTGATCTCTGAGTACGATCTGGGACGGATGGGGCACGGGCCGACCGCCCGCAGGGAAGGTCCAACGGGATGGGGCGTGAGAGATGTCGAATGAGCTGAAGGCCATCGTGATTGGAGGAGTTCTCCCCGCGCTGCTCTATGGGGTCACGGGAATCCTGCAGAAGATGAGCTCTGAGGCGGACGGGGGCGCGGGCATGTACCTCGTGGGCATGGGGATGGGGACGACTGTGGTGGGGACGGTGCTACACCTGGTTCTCTCGGAGCCGCCGTTCTCGTTGCGACCAGTGACCCTTGCCCTGATCGCTGGCCTGACGTTCTCCCTGGGGGCGGGCCTGGTATCTGTGGCGCTCATCAGGTACGGGGCTGCAATCTCCCAGCTTACGCCAGTCTACAATACCAACGTCCTGGTCACGGTGGTCCTGGGTCTGGTGCTGTTTGCTGAATATCGCGATGTGAACGTCGCCCGGCTGTTAGGTGGTACGCTATTGCTCGTTTCGGGCGCCGTTCTGGTCGCGAGCGCCTAGGGTGGTTTCGGAAGCGGAGAGGGTGGTCCAAGGAATGAGGTTCTGATTGTGAATCTAGAGGGAAGCCGAACCATGGATGGCAGCGGGCTGGAGGTCGCAACGCTCGGTGGAGGTTGTTTCTGGTGTTTGGAGGCGGTCTTCGATGAGCTGCAGGGCGTCGAAGACGTCGTGTCGGGCTACGCCGGGGGAACGGTCAGCAACCCCACCTACGAGCAGGTCAGTCTGGGGACAACGGGGCACGCGGAGGTGGTGCAGGTGACGTTTGACCCCGGTGTGATCGCCTATGGCGAGATCCTGGAGATCTTCTTCGACATCCACGACCCTACCACGTTGAATCGGCAGGGCGCGGACGTGGGGCCCCAGTACCGGTCCGTGATCCTGTATCACGACCCCCGGCAGAAGGAGATCGCCGAGCAGGTGATTGCGGAGCTCGACGTGTCCGGGAAGTGGTCGAAGCCAATCGTGACTGCTGTTGAACCGCTGGAGGCGTTCTACGAGGCGGAGGCGTATCATCAGGAGTACCTCGCCCGCAACCCGCGGCAACCCTACTGCCGCGCCGTGATCTCACCCAAGGTGGCCAAGTTCCGGAAGCGTCACAGCTTCCGGCTGAAGGTTTAGCCAGTGATACCGAAGGAGGCATCTGATATGAATGACACCGTGTTCAAGATGATCGACGTCGTCGGCACGTCCTCGATGAATCTCGAGGACGCAATCCAGAACGCCGTGGCCAAGTCCTCGGAGACGGTGCGCAACATGAGCTGGTTCGAGGTGAGCGAGATTCGCGGCCGAATCGATGAGGGCGGCGTCGCCCAGTGGCAGGTCACGGTCCGCATCGGTTTCGCCGTCGGCAGTTGACGGGCGCGGCAGGCAAAGACCAGGCAGGATAGAACCGTGCGTCCGCTGAGGATTGAGCCGGGACCCGGGCAGGAATCGGTCTGGGACTACCCGCAGCCGCCGCGCGTCGAGGGGACAGGGCGCCACTTGCGGGTTGTGTTCAACGGCGTTACTGTGGCTGAGACGCGCCGTGCGCAGCGCGTGTTGGAGACGAGCCATCCGCCGGCATACTACTTCCCACCCGAGGATGTAGCGCTCGAACACCTGGTCGAAGTGCCGGGCTCGAGCTGGTGCGAATGGAAGGGTCGGGCAGGCTACTACGACCTGGTCGTCGGCGACAGACGGGCCGAGCGCGCTGCCTGGGTCTACCGGGAGCCGAGTGCCGGCTACGAGGCCATCGAGGGCTACGTGGCGTTCTACCCCGGGCGGGTCGATGCGTGCTTCGTGGACGATGAGCGCGTCACGCCGCAGCCGGGCGGCTTCTACGGTGGGTGGATCACGAGAGACGTAGTGGGGCCGTTCAAGGGCGACCCGGGTGCCCGCGGCTGGTGAGAGCCGTGGTCTAGGCCGCCGCAGCACGGGCTGAGTCTGCGAGGGGGGGCGGTTTGAAGGAGCCACAGGTTTTCGAAGCGCATGAACGCCACGTGACTGATCTGACCTTCACCGCGGCAGGGGACCTGCTGATCTCGGCCGGTATGGACAACCTGGTCAGGCTCTGGTCGGTTCCCGACTGGTCGTTGAGCGGGACGTTTGAGGGCCACACGCACAGCGTCAACAGTCTGTCGCTGTCGCCGGATGGTCGCACGCTGGCGACGGGCTCCACGGACACGACGGTGAGGCTGTGGGCCTTTCCTGGCGGCGAGCCCCTGTACACGCTCCAGGATCGCAGGAAAGTGGTCTCCGCTGTGCAGATCTCGGCTGACGGGCGCTGGGTGGCTGCCGGCTCGTATGGCGGACGGGCCAAGGTCTGGACACTTGCCGGCGAGGACGTGGTGGGCATCAAGGCGGGCAAGAAGAACCTGGCGTCCATCGCCCTGTCGCCAGATGGCAGCACGCTGGCGACCGCCGGGCTGGGGGATGAGATCTCGCTCTGGGCACTGCCCTCCGGTGGACTGGTGGGCGCCCTCTCGGGCCACGAGATCGCCGTGCTGTCCCTTGCGTTTGTAGACGGGGGCGAGCGGTTGGTCTCGCTGGGCTACGAGAAGACGGTGCGGGCGTGGGCTACGGGAACGTGGGAGGAGAGGATCGTCCTGCCCCTCAACGGTCCTACCGTTCGCGGGATGGCGATGGCCCCTAGCGAGGACACGGTTGCGGTGGCCGCCGAGGGCGAGGTCCAGCTCTGGTCGCTGGCGAGCGGCGAGCTGCGGGAGCGCGTCGCGATCGGCGTCAAGGGGGTGGGCGGCATGGCGTTCTCATCGGATGGGAAAAGGCTAGCGGTCGGTGGGGCCGACGGGAGGATTCGGGTCTTTGGTCTGGAGGCGGCGCTCGGGACGGTCGGCCGGGCCGACGCATAGTGGGAAGGAGACCAGAGAACGGGTGCTTCGAGACGCCGCCGACGATAGGGAGGATGACGATGGCGAAGGCCAAGACCGTCGATGAGTACGTTGCAGGACTGGGGGACTGGCGCTCCGAGGTGGTGAAGGCCCTGGTGGAGCTGGCACGGGCTGCAGCCCCAGGGGCGAACGAGTCGATCAAGTGGGCGCAGCCGGTGTTCGAGGACAACGGGCCGTTCCTCTACATCAAGGCGTTCAAGAACCACGTCAACTTCGGCTTCTGGCGCGGGGTAGACCTATCCGACGAGACCGGCATCCTCGAGGGGACGGGCGATAAGATGCGCCACGTCAGGGTAGCGGGCCTGGAGGATATCCAGGAGGACGTGTTCGCCGACATGGTGCGGGAGGCGGTGGCCCTGAATCGCTCGAAGGGGGATCCTACGAAGGGGTCGTAGGGCGGCGCCAGCGGTAGGCGGGAGGAGAAACGGACCGTGGAAGGTGAGCCGCCTGAGCGAGCCATCCGGGAGGCGGTCGTCGTCGACGCGCCTGTGGAGCAGGTCTGGGAGGCGTGGACGACGCCCGAGGGCGTCCGTTCATTCTTTGCGCCAGCCTGCAACGTTGAGCTCCGCGTCGACGGTCCATATGAGATTCTCTTTGATCCGCACGCACCGGCCGGCGAGCGCGGGGCGGAGGGGATGCGCGTGCTGTCTTTCCAGCCGAAGACGATGCTGGCGTTCACCTGGAACGCCCCGCCCCATCTGACGGAGGTTCGTGGGCAGCTCACCCACGTGCTGATCCGGCTGCGTGCGAGGGATGACGGGCGCACGCTGGTCACTCTGACCCACAGCGGGTGGGGCGAGGGAGGCCAGTGGGACGAGGCGTTCGCGTACTTCGAGCGGGCCTGGGGTCAGATCGTCCTGCCGAGGCTGCAGTACCGCTTCTCGGTGGGGCCGGTGGACTGGGATGACCCGCCGCGTTGGACGGGGAGCTAGTCTACTCGGGACTCTGGATGGCGGCGAGCCCCCCAGCCGCGGGCTGATCGAAGGAGGACGGCGTGGCATACAATGAACCCTTGGCGGAGCGGGTGCGGAACGCCCTCGAAGGCATTCCCGAGCTGGTGGAGAGGAAGATGTTCGGGGGTGTCGGCTTCATGGTGCAAGGCAATATGGCGTGTGGCGTTCACGGGGATGGGCTGATCGTACGGGTGGGGCCGGACGCCTACCAGCGGGCCGTCATGGGGCCGCACACCAGGCCGTTTGACCTTACAGGACGGCCCATGAAGGGCTGGGTGGTGGTCGTGCCCGACGGCTACCGGTCTGAGGATGATCTGCGGGCCTGGGTTCAGGAGGGTCTCGATTTCGCGCTGACGCTGCCGGCTAAGTAGCCTAGCGTCAGCGACGGCGTGAGCGCCGGTGCCGCGGGGCTACGGGTGCTGGGCCCTCGGCACGCGCACCAAATCGTGGTCCCATTGCCTGGAAAGACAACAAGCGAGGCCCCCTGCCCGATGTAGCGGTGTGCCCAGGTCCGTCGGGGGCGTTACGGTGTCCACGAGATCATCGTGCACCAAGGAGATTCGCGAGATACTGGGCTGCGGATGGCGGCGGTGGCGGATCAGTTCCTTGGCGTGGATGGTAGCAGCTGCTACGTCATGCCGAAGGGCGCCTACTAGGTTGTGACAGGGGCCCGGCTTTGGCCCCTCGCGGCGAGGGCAGAGCGTCACCCGCGGGGGCGGAATGGGACAACAGACAGAGTCAGGAGGAGTGTTCATATGGACTGGAATTCACCATTGGGGATTCTTCG
>JASFVG010000339.1:0-5463 GCA_050049955.1 Anaerolineae bacterium
ATACTCCTCGCGGCTGATGCTGTATCCTCTACTGCGCGTTACCTGCAGGTCTTCCTCTAGCGTCGCCAGGTCGAGGATCGTGTGGGGTGTACAGGCATACAGACCACGCTCAACCACCGTTTCGAGATCTGTCTCACTCGCCCAGGCCAGGTGCGCCTTTCCCGAAGCTGTGCAGTGCGCCGGGAGATGTCGCCCTGCCGTCGCCGATATCTTCACAGGCTGTGGGCTTTCCAGTACCTCAAGATAGTAGATCTCACCGTCGTCAAACACCGCCAGGTCAACCGTCTCCTGGTATTCGTCGACCAGACCCTGAAGAAAGGGCAGGGCTTCTTCACGCAGACTGATCCTCTCCAGGGCCAGCAGCCCCAGCTTGACCAGCCGAAAACCAAGGCGGTACTTCCCGTTCTCCGGGTTCTGCTGGACAACCCCGTCCATCTCCAGTGTGCGGAGAATCCGGTAGACAGTCGCCTTCGGCAGGTCGACGGCTTGCGCCAGCTCTGTCACTCCCCGCTCGGGATGATCGTGGTCGAAACTGGAGAGCAGCCTTACTGCACGCCTCAGAACCTGCACGGATCCCGTCAAGTGGACCTCGCTGTCTCGCATCGTAAAACGCGTCTCATAATACAACACAATCGTACACTATGCCACCGCGTTTGTCAAGGCCATTTCGAGTTCAGCCATGGTGCGCGCACACCACGCACAGTCCAACAGACCCTTCGCCCCAGCCCGGCGGAGGCGGGCCGCCCAGCCATACGCCTGCACTTGGGGCGTCGGTCCGAAACCGCCCAACTGAGGGCTATGCCCTCAGCCGTCATGCCGACCGGAGCGAAGCGAAGCGGCCTGTGGTGAGCGGAGTCGCACCAAGGATTCTCCCGGTCGCGGCCAGCGAGATTTCTTAGTTCGGCAAGCTCAGCTAATGTTGAGCCGCTCACCACAGGCGACTCCCTGCGGTCCCTCGAAATTGAGAGTTCCTATGTAGCTATGGGGGCACAGGTGCGCGGCCAGGAGAGTGAATATCACGCCTGGCGTGAAGGAGGTGGAACCGTGGTCGCCGCTGGGCTCTTCTGGCCAACGACCAGGCACAGCGGACGATTGCCGACCAGACCGGATTTCTCGCTATCGCGGCGTCCTTCTGCGAGCCATTGAGCCCAGTCTACGTCGATTGCTCGCCCCCGAGGGGCGTCGCGACTACCGCCCGAAGCCAAACGCCCTCCAACCCTGTCGCCGGCAGGACGGGAGGGCGTCTCGTTTTCGGCACCCTGCATGAAGCTGTCCACTCCCCCTCGGCAGAGTTCGAGCCTCCAGCCTTCCGGTCCGCAACCTCAACGCTTGGCAGGGGTCGATGGCTAGTCCTTGCCCAACAGGGTTTTCGCCCAGAGAGAAGCATCCAGCCTAGCTCGACACTCCAACGGACACGAGCCAACGCGCCTTCCGGCTTGCGAAGTGTGACAGTGCAGAAACGCAGCGCCACGAAGGCGACACAACGCCATGAGGGCACTCGATTGCAGGGTCAGGTTCAGCGAGGGCTGAGGTGGCCTGCGCGTGGACCAGTGCCGTTGCGTGTCGGGCACGCGCCAGTGTCCAGCTCGAACCAAACCGACGCGCGGAGCAGCTCGACCAGAACCTGAGGGAGTTGGTTGGCCATCTCCCCTCGGGCCGGCACCGTGATGCCAGCTCCCTAGGTCGCTTGACGAGACTCGGCCGACCGGAACAGCCGACACGCGCGTGCCGCGTCCTCGTACTCGGCAAGGAGCACGTAATCGCTGCGTGTGTCCGCGCTGCGGAAGACCCGGGGGCGGCGTCCAGGTGCGAGCCCTGTCCTCAGCTCGCCGCAGGTGACGGGATCACCGCAGGTGAGCCGCTCACCTGCCGTTAGCCGGTCACCGCCTTCTTCACGAGCGCTTCAATCCTTTCCTCTACGGCGGCGGTCAACTCCTTCAGCGCGAAGGCGGTCGGCCACATGGCGCCTTCGTCGAGGTTCGCCGTGTCGTTGAAGCCGAGTGTCGCGTACCTCACCTTGAACTTCTGCGCACTTTGGAAGAAGCACACGACCTTGCCGTCCTTAGCGTACGCGGGCATCCCGTACCAGGTCTTCGGTAAGAGGTCAGGCGCGCTGGCGGTGATGATCTCATGGAGCTTCTCGGCCATGGCGCGATCCACTCCTTCCATTTCCTCGATCTTCTCGAAAAGGGCCTTCTCTCCTTCCGCGCGGGTCTTCTCCATGCGCGCTTCCGCCTTCAGCTCTTTGGCGCGCTCCCTCATCGCGGCCTGTTCCTCGGCGGAGAATCCCTTTGACGACTCCTGCGTGCCCTTCTTCGAGCTCATAGAAACCTCCTCTTGCTGAGTTGGGCGGCAAACCTCGCCGCAGTCCGAATGCGGATCCGTGCCGTCCTAGCGTGCGCCGCCAAACGAGTGAGATTGCCGCCGATGGCCCACCCAGGTGCAGCCGGGGGTTAAGCCGCGGACTACAGGCTCTCCGATTTCTGCCACATACCAGGGTTGATCTCCGGGGTCACCAGGTGGCTCTTCCCGTTTCTGGCCTGCTTGTTCGGCGCTTGCAGTATCTCCGGCCTTTTTCTCTCTTCGTGCTCTGCACAAATCTCTGGCCGCTCGCGGGCGACGTCGTCGCCGCACGCCCATACGTCAAGCAGATCGCGGATTGCGCTCTGCATGCCGCCAAGCAGAATGTGGGCAGCAGAGAGATTGTGTGCTACATCCAGGGATTCACGAATGGCGTGGATCAATCGATCCATGCAGAGCATCTTCTGTTGGTGCTTCGACAGGAGGGGGGCTCACGCAGGTAGGCCAGGAAGGCCAAGTGAGCACGTCCTCCCCGGAGCCTCTGACGCCCGCTGTGATAGCGGCCGTAGTGATGCCAAGGGACGTTCCACCCACACCTGGATTAGGACAGGAGACGATGACGATCGTTCCAGGGATCGGGGGCGCTGAGATGATGCCCACATCTCGGACAGCATTGCTCAGTCACTCGTCGGATCGACTCACGTCGCGCAAGCGGGGAAATCCCGACAACGTTGACTAGGTCCGCATCAATGACACCGCGAGCATCCGTCTCGTACAGACAACGGATCTTGGACATGAGGCACACGCTGTGCCCATCTGTTGGGTTTGCCTGATTCGAGCACTTTCACTTGGGCCCAGTGGTTGCGGCACGGGCGGCTATGCGGCTTGCGCAGTGCGACGATAGTTGACACGAAGTGCTACGGCGGCAAGGCACCCTCAAGAACAGTCTCGATAGCAGGGCCCGCTTCACGCGGTCGTTAGTCCACGACCTTCTGCGAAAGGACAGCTATCAGATCGCCCTGTGCACCACCCGCGCTGCCACCCAACGTTGGATAGAAGACCCCTTCGCCGAACCCGCATTCAGCCAGTAGCGACACGTACTCCTCCTTCGTGTAAGCCTGTGTACTTGCTGAATGGCGCGTCACCTCGCCTGTTGTGCCATCGACGACATAGTAACGCTCTATGGCGACACGGTCCTCACCATCCCAAAGACTCTCTTGAAGCAACAGATGCGGTTCCCCCGAAAACAACCCTTTCTCTGCTGTATACCACGTAGGAGGATGTTCTCCTATCTTGACGACTGCCTCAAAGGTATGTGGCTCAATCAGCAGATAGCCTTTGGCCGTCAAGGCACGCCAGGCTTTCTCAAGAATCGCCTTCGCCTCGCTAGGGCGGAAAACGTTGAACTCCCCGTAGATCGACATCACAAGACCATAGCCGTCGCCGTAATCCGCCGTCCGGATATCCTGTTCGATGTACGTGCATTCCAGACTCGCTTCCTCAGCTTGCTCCCTTGCGTAGGCTATGGATGCCGGAGAGAAATCAATCCCCACACAACGGTGCCCAAGGCTCGCCAACGGATTCGTGTACAAGCCAGGGCCACAGCCGAGGTCCAGGATTCGCGTCGGATTCCGATTCAGCACCTGCTCGTGGATCCATTTGACGTGCTTGTCAATGACCGCAAGGCGACGACTGGCAGCATCATGCTCTTGAGACAAGTGCTCGTTAAGCATTCGCGCACTGAAGTCCGGGGCATGCCACGGAATCTTTTCCCCCTCAGCCCACGGTCCAGGAACCCTCTGCCTGCGAATGACATCCACCAGCTTCAATATGACGGACCCCCTCTGTTGAACAAACGCCCCCAGACTCTGATCCGTGGCCGCACCAAACCAGCTTGACCTCCCTCCAGCTCAGACACCTATTGGCATCCTGGATGAGCCTTCATCTTCGGGATCGCATTCTCAGAACCATCAGACCGGAGTCCACGCGAATACCGTCTTCTCGCCCCGCCTTAGCCGCTTGCCAGAGCGGTTCCTCCACACAGAGCCACCGGAGCGGAATAGACCTCCGACTGCAACGGGCATGGATGACCACCGTATCGAGTGTATCATACAACAACCCCTCACAACCCACAACGGGCAAAGCGAGCAAACGGCCAGAGAAACCGCTGGGCCGGGCCTGCTCTGAGCTCCACAGAAGTGTGCGCGAGGCCTAACGCGCCCCCGCATTGCTCCATCAACACCGAGGCGTCTAGCGTCCGCTGGACCGAGCGCTGCATCCACTTCCGCGATAAGCCCCATCCAAAGAAGATGGACGTTCCTGAGATCGAGGCCGTCCGCACCCACCTGGCGGTGGAGCGGAACGTCGCGGCGTCGACGTAGGATCGGCGCCCTGGCGCGCCACTGCTCCGCTGCCCAACGTGGTCAGGAACGACCTTGACAGGCCCAGAGGAACGGAGCGAGGTGTGTCTGCAACTGCCCGGAGAGCGTGTCGCCTGCCTCGCCGCGTCCTGAGTTGTTCCTACCCTCAACCGAGTGCGGGCTACGCCCGAACAACCGGGATCCTCCGAGCGAAGTCGATCCCCCTTGACACCTTGATCACTTCCGCCTATACTATGCATGCTACCCGTTTAAGCGGGTTATCAGCATAGTGCGGGAGGAAGAGGACATGCCTGACCCCGACTTCATCGTAGGCCCGGCGGCCTCGGCCATCAGAGTGGCCCTGGAGCCCGCCCATTGCGTGCTGAACAGCCTGGTGCTGCTCGAGAAGGCAGACGATCTGCCCGGCCTCCACGAGTGGGTCCTTCGCACGGCTGCCGAAATGAGCGCGGAGAGGCGCCATATCAACCGGCTGGTGATGATCGGCCTGCACCACGCCACGATCCCCACCCGCGGCTGGCCAAGCTTCCCGGCCTACGTCAATCACCTGGCTCATCGGGACCCGACCACGCTGCGCAACCAAGTCTTCAGCGCCTATGCCCAGACGTGCAAGGACTGCGAAGCGGCAGTGCTGCCCGACCCGACGCTCCCACCAGCCGGCGTGGAGGTTGCGCGCCTGCTGGCGAGCGCCGACGCTTTCCTGGAGTTCTTGGCGGAGCGGTTCCCTGCGGCGAGCATCGACGTGGATATCGAGACGGAGGCTCACAGCTATCTCAGCGACCCA
>JASFVG010000340.1:0-5427 GCA_050049955.1 Anaerolineae bacterium
CGCGCCTTCACCGAAGACGGGGGCCGACGGCGCGTCCCTCAGACCCTCCAGGATCTCCTCTTTGCTGAACTGGATCACCCGGCTCGTCGACGTGCAGTAGCACCCCGTCGCCGCGCACAACTCCAGTCCAGCCTCGAACACGTCATCCGCCAACTGGTCGTCGTCCGGTACCGGGTTCTCCGCGTCGTACCGAATATCGTACTTCTCCACCACCTCCCGCAGCTTCGGCACCACCACCTTCATCGCGAAGTCTGTCTCGCTGTGGTACGGCCCGTTCAGCGCCCGCCTGATGACCTCAAAAAAGTTGACCATCTTCTCCCTCCACCTACAACTGCGCCCGATCGATCAGCCGGAACGCCAGGTCTACCCCTCCACTCGCCGTCTCCGCGTACCCGTCCGCCCCTATCTGATCCGCCCACTCCTGCGTCGTCGGCGCTCCTCCCACGATCACTGCATGCGCCTCTCGTGCCCCCGTGTCCTTCAGCAGACTCACCACGTCCCGCTGCCCCGGCATCGTCGACGTCATCAGCGCCGAGATCGCTATGATGTCCGCATTCAACTTCTTCGCTTCCTCCATGAACGCCGTCGCCGCTACGTCCTCTCCCAGATCGTGCACCTCGAAACCCGCCAACCTCAGCAACATCGCCAGGATGTTCTTCCCGATCGTGTGGATGTCTCCCTTCGCCGTCCCTATCACCACCGTCCCTGGCGACTCCGCCCGCTGCCCTCCCGCCGCTACCGCCGGCTCCAGCACCTCCATCACCGCCGTCCCAGCATCAGCCGCCATCATCATCTCCGGTAGGAACACCTCCAACCGCTCAAACTTCTCTCCTACGTTCCGCAGACCCTCTCGCAGACCCTTCTCCACCGCCTTCATCGGGTCCCCGCCCGCCTCCAACCACGCCTCGGCCTGCTCTTTCGCCCCTTCTTGATCCCCCTGCTCTATCGCCAGCCGCAGCTCACTCAAAGCACTCTCGTTGCCCATCACAACCTCCTGTTAGGTTCCCTTTGTCCTCATTCTTGGCAGCCGCCCTCAGACGACCCCACAACCACAAGTCCCACCGACTTACTCCCTCACCGCTTCTCTCATTCGCCTTGCTCGTATATGCGACGCCTCACCTCCTCAATATCCGAACGCCAACCGTGCAGGGTACAACCGAGACTAGCAGGGAGCTGGTGCCGCACCAGTCGGTCCGCGGCCTCTCTTCTCCGCCCAGCCGTGACCGATCACCCAGCTCCAGCGCCGTGCCCATGAGCGAAGAAAGGGAGCAATCGCATCTCGAGCGTGCTTATGCTCACGAAACGATTTACTCCCTCTCCGCGGAGGCCCTCAATCTCGTCGAAGGCAGGTTCTCTGGCTTGCTGATCGAGCGTTTCGATCAGCTTACAGTTGCGGGACAGCGCCGGACTCGCACCGGACTTCCCCTGCTTGTCCCTAGGCGGGACCCTTCGCCGCACTAGTTGTTTAGGACCGAACAGACAAACCGTGGCCAAGGGCACACCGTGCCTGGAGATCACAAGAGCGCGTTGAGACTGCTCTGAAACTCCGCGATATGCTGCTGCGCGAGTCTGCCCGCCTCTGCATCGTCGCCCGCCCTCAGCGCGATGAGCAGCTCACGATGCTGGTCGATCCACGCCCTCCCGTCCTCCAACCCACTCTGTCCCAGGCGCCAGACCGGCACACTCAGATCGTACAGGCGTGTTAGAACGTCCGCCAAGAACTCGTTGTCACAGGCGGCGTAGACCATTCGATGGAATCGCCTGTCGATGGCCAGGAGGCGGTCGAGATCACCATCCCCCAGCTGCGCAACACTCGCAAGCACACGCTCCATCTTCTCAAGCTGCTGTGCTGTCACGCGACGAGCCGCCAGCTGAGCGCAATGTCGCTCCAGGAAGAATCGCAACTCGAAGGCGTCTATCAGCTCCGTGGTGCTGATCGGACCCACCATAGTCGCATCGCGACCGAGCTTCTCCACGCGGACGCTTACCGTGCTGCGCATCCCTGTTTCCGACTGCCGCCCGCCTCAACCATCCCCATCACTCCATCGGCTCCTGCCGACTGTGCTCTTACCAACCCTCAGGCGCGCAGGCCCATGCCATAACAGTATACATCATCGCCCTGTACAGTACAATACACAGACCGCGCGATTCCGATGATAACAGTTTCGGACGCAGGGACCACTGTTCGCATCAGTCGTCGAACCGCTGTTCCTTGTCGCGTACAATTCTGTCCCGTATAATCATGATCAGCATATGGACAACCTTGCCAACTACAAGTACGAATCGATTGTCTACGACCTCACTCAGTTGATCGAGTCTGGCACCTTCCGGCCGGGCGACCGCATCCCTTCGGTGCGCCAGATGAGCAAGCGGAGAAACGTGAGCGTCACCACGGTCCTTCACGCCTACTACAAGCTGGAGGCACAGGGCCTGATCAGGGCCCGTCCATGCTCCGGGTTCTACGTGCGGGTCGATCTACCCGTGGGGCTTCCCGAGCCCGACGTATCTTCGCCCCGCCCCGATCCGACCACCATTGGCGTGCGCCAGTTGGCCATGATGGTTGTGCGCGATGAGCAGAATCCTGACCTGGTGCAGTTCGGCCTCGCTCACCCTGGCACCGACCTCCTTCCCGCTACGAAGCTCAACAGAGCCGTGCGCACCGTCCTCCGAGAGCGCGAGGCGCACCTCTATGACTACACTCCCGGATGCGAGGACCTGCGCCAGCAGACCGCGCGGCGCGCCCTTGCGGCGGGCTGCAAACTGACCGCGGAAGATGTCGTGCTTACCTCTGGATGCTCCGAAGCGATCAGCCTGGCCCTGAGAACGGTCTGCGAGCCCGGAGATACGGTGGCCATCGAGTCCCCCATGTGCTTCGACGCGCTCCAGTGTCTCCAGCTCCTCGGCCTGAGAGCGCTGGAGATACCCACGCACCCCCGAGACGGTATCAGCCTTTCAGCCCTGCGTGAAGCAATTGCGCAAAACGAGGTCAGCGCCTGTCTCGTCGTCTCGAACTTCAACAACCCCCTGGGAAGTTGCATCCCAGATGAAAAGAAGCGGCAGTTGGTACAGCTGTTGACGAGGCACGAAATCCCCCTCATCGAGAACGACATCTTCGGAGAGATCTACTTCGCGGAAAAGCGCCCCTCCGTGGCGAAGGCCTACGATGAGGAGGGTCTGGTCATCCTCTGCTCCTCCTTCTCCAAGGTCCTCTGCCCAGGTTATCGGTTGGGCTGGACCATCCCCGGTCGGTTCACGGAGAGACTACGCTGGGTCAAGTATAGCACCAACCTTGCCACGCCTACTGTGACCGGCTTCGCTATCTCGGAATTCATCCGCAGCGGCGGCTACAACATCCACTTGCGCCGCATCCGCCGAGCTTACGCCGAGCGTGTGGCAGCTATGTCTCAGTCCATACGCCGCGCCTTCCCAGCGAGTACGAAGCTCACCCGTCCCTCAGGCGGATACCTTCTGTGGGTGGAACTCCCGGAAAGCGTGGACTCGCTCGAGCTCTACAAGAGAGCCCTCGAAGCAGGCATTGCCATCGTGCCCGGCTACCTGTTCTCGGCCTCCGGCCTCTACCAGAACTTCATCCGCCTCAACGCAGCCAACTACTCTGAAGAGGTCGATTGGGCCATTGGGCGCCTGGGCGAGCTCGCTGAAGAACTGTGCCCGCGCCCGCCAAAGCCATCGACCACCCCAGATTCGTGAGAATCTGGGGCAGCCTATCCAACGCACGGAGGCTTCGGACGTCGAATGAGCGCACTGAAACGGATGTTGTCCTTCGTCCGGCCCTACCGCTGGATCGTGTTGGGGCTGGTGATCACGGTCATTTTGCCGGTCGTCATGGAGCTGGTGGTGCCCCAAGCGCTGAACTATATCATCGACCAGGGCATTGCCCCGGGCGACATGGCCGCCATCTGGCGCGGCTCGGCGATCATGCTCGGCACCGCGCTCGCCGGGGCGCTGGCGACGCTCGGGCAGGGCGTATTACGCGCGTGGTTCGCTCAGGGACTCGCCTACGACATGCGCAACCGGCTGTTTGCCCACATTCTGACCTTCTCCTTCGCCAACCTCGACACGATACAGACGGGAGAGTTGATGACGCGCCTGTCGAGCGATGTGGATATGGTGCGCGGCTTCACCAGCAACGGCCTGGCGCTCCTGCTGCGCGCCCTGCTGATGCTCGCCGGGAGCGTGGTGATGATGTTCGTGATCGACGTCCGACTGGCGCTCCTCACCCTGGGCGCGCTGCCGCTGGCCGGTGCCCTGATCTGGGGGTTAATGACGCTCGCCAGGCCGTTGTTCGTCGAAGTCCAGGAGCGGTTGGCGGCGCTCAACACTGCGGTGCAGGAGAATCTGGCGGGGGTACAGGTGGTCAAGGCATTCGTACGCGAACGGTACGAGATCGACCGCTTCCTGCGCACCAACGACGAATACTCGGAGCAGAACATCAGGGTCGGCAGGTTGATAGCGACGGCGCTCCCGCTGCTGACGCTGCTCACCAACCTGGGGATGGTCTCCGTGGTGTGGTTCGGCGGAGGCGACGTGATCGGGGGCCGGCTGACCCTCGGGGAGCTGGTCGCGTTCAACAGCTATTTGATGATCGGCATGGCGCCGCTGATGATGCTGGGCAACATCCTGCCGATGGTGTCGCGCGCCGAGGCGTCTGCCGGGAGGTTCTGGGGGGTGCTCGACACGCGACCGGCTGTCCGGGTCGCGCCAGAGCCCTACATCGCCGCGGTGCTGCACGGGCGGGTGACGTTCGAAGGGGTCACCTTTCACTACGATGGTGCGGGGGACAGGCAGCCCAGGGAAGCGGCGACCACGCCTTCGCACACGGCCGCGACTGCCTACGCGGGGGGCAGAAACGTTCTCGACGGGATCACGATCCACGTCGAGCCGGGGCAGCGGGTGGCCCTGCTCGGCGCCACGGGCGCCGGCAAGAGCAGCCTGGTGCACCTGATCCCGCGCTTCTACGACGTCGACCGCGGCACAATCCGCATCGACGGCGTCGACGTCCGCGACTGGGATCCGGATGTGCTGCGCAAGCGGATCGGCGTCGTGTTGCAGCAGACCACCCTCTTTGGCGGCACGGTGCGGGAGAACATTGCCTACGGGCGCCCCGGCGCGTCGCTGGACGAAGTGATTGTGGCGGCGAAGGCGGCGCAGGCGCACGAGTTTATCGCCGCCATGCCCGGCGGCTATGATAGCCTGGTGGAGGAGCGCGGCGCCAACCTGTCGGGTGGGCAGAAGCAGCGGATCGCGATTGCCCGCGCGCTCCTGATCGCGCCGCGCATTCTGATCCTCGATGACAGCACGAGCGCGGTGGACGTGGAGACAGAGGCCAGGATCCAGGCGGCCCTCGACGAGCTGCTGGGTGGGACGACGACCTTTCTGATCGCCCAGCGCGTCAGCAGCGTGCTGAAC
>JASFVG010000341.1:0-5406 GCA_050049955.1 Anaerolineae bacterium
CTAGGTGACACTTATCCGTGAGGAAACACGGTCCCTCTGCCACACGACTCCAAGGAAGCCGCACTGTCGGGCAGAATCCATCGCCCTCACCGACGCCTACAGGACCCGCTTCGGCGAGCCCTCGCGCCAAGAGATCCACGTCCTCCTATGCCAGCGCGGCGACGTTGTCCTGCTGCCTCAGGACCTCAACGGCACCGAACACCTGCTGCCCATCGACCGCACCAACCTCGCCCTCGAACACGCCCGGGAACGCAGCCATCCGACCGTGGCCACCACCCAGACCCCGGAAGAGACCCTGGCCCATGGCCGACGGCTTCTCAGGGGCGATCCCAAGAGCTGCGCCGGGATCTAGCGACTACGTGCCCCGCCGGCGGTCTGGTATCCTGCACCAGATCTCAGATTGACCAGCTGCGGCTTGCCGCGCTTCATCCCTTGGCCCCCCAGCTCTGCCATCACAATGACCGTATGCCGGTCTTGCGCTGTCAGGGTCATTCGCTTTCTCGCGCGTTGACAGAAGCACTGAAGAAGTCCAAAGGCGCAAACGGCCTGCGCCTCCTCACGGACAGCGTTCACCGGAACGACATCGCCAACTCGAGAGAGAGTTGCCAGGATAGGGCCAGTGTGCAAGTCCACCACCGGCTCACACACCCGCCTCTGTTGACAGGCCGCCCATGACATGATACCATAGGTAGACTGAGGGCAGCATGTCTGGCTCTCTTGCTCGTTCCGGTCCGAATAGTTGCGAAGCGACCAGTCAGGCTCTTCAGGCCGACGGGCCGCGGCACTTGCTTTCGCCACGGCCTGGCACCCCAGGTTTGGGTTTTCGTGACCACTGAATGGGCAGGCAATCGGATAGCGACATGCTGGTCTGCGGGCAGTTGCGGTCCAGTGCTCCCCGCACCAGATGTGGTATGCCGACGAGGAGATGCTGATCGTCCTCCAAGACGAGTGGCAAGCTCCCTCAGCAGCCGCGACACAAGCACAGGCCAGAGAACAGGAGGCAATGAGATGATTGGCAAGAGCAGACGTTGGACGACCCGATTTGCGCTGGCTGCGAGCCTGGCCCTTCTTGCGCCGATGGTCCTTGCCTCGAGTGGCTCGGGGTTTGGCGCATGCAATGTCGTCGGAACCAAGACAGATTACGTCAACTCGGTGGCGGTGGGGGACTTTGATCGCGACGGCGACCTGGACATCGTCTCCGGCGACGAGGACTACGACGTGATCGTCTGGAGGAACGACGGCACCCCCTTTGCCGGGGGCTGGGATTCCCAGGTAGTGGGCACCCTGAACGACTACATCAGCTCGGTGGCGGTGGGGGACTTCGACCGCGACGGGAACCTGGACGTCGTTTCGGGCGACGAGGACGAGAGCAAGGTGATAATCTGGAGGAACGATGGCACCCCCTTCAACGGGACCTGGGCTTCCCAGGTGGTCGGCGACAAGGGCGACTACATAGGCTCGGTGGCCGTGGCGGACTTTGACGGCGACGACTGGTTGGACATCGTCTCAGGCGACCACGAAAAGGACGTGATGGTCTGGGAGAACGATGGCGATCCCTTCGGCGACACCTGGGACTCCCAGTTGGTGGGCCAAGCGAAATTCAAGGTCAGGTCCGTGGCGGTCGGCGACTTTGATGGCAACGGCGACCTGGACGTGGTCTCCGGCGATAGCGGCCCCGACCTGTACGTCTGGGAGAACGACGGCAGCCCCTTCTCCGGCAACTGGACTGGTAATGAGGTGGGAAGCACCAGTTTCGATATGGGCTCGGTGGCGGTGGGCGACTTTGACGGCGACGGCAAGCTGGACATCGTCTCCGGCGACTACAACGCAGAGGTGCTGGTCTGGAAGAACGATGGCAGTCCCTTTGACGGCTACTGGGCGTGGTGGGTCGCGGGCGGGATAGGGGACTACGTCTACACAGTGGCGGTGGGTGACATGGACTGCGATGGCACGCCAGACATCGTCTCTGGCGACGACAACGGGGACGTGATTGTTTGGCTGAACGACGGCACCCCGTTTGAGGCCGACTGGGCCAACACGGTGGTGAGCTCTAACGACGGCGTCCTATCGGTGGCCCTGGGGGACCTAGACGGCAATTACAGCCTGGACATCGTCAGCGGCGACGACAACGACACTGTCAGGGCCTGCGAGAACCTGGCGGAGGGTTGTGGCCCGGCCACGGGCGGTATCTCGGTTCAGTCTCGGCGGTTTGAGCTGGTGGCGGCGTGGCTGAAGGCGGTGCTGTCGCTATTGCGCTGATCGCGGGACGCAAGTGCTCCACACCACCCGGTGAACCATGCAATTGGGGCTGACCTGTGGGTAAGCCCCTGTCTTTGGCCTTGAGCCGGATCAGGGAATAGACCATGGCGTGATCTCCTTCCCCAAGCCGTCCGACGACAGTGTTGTGGGAAGAGGCGCTCTACAACAACATAGGCCTCCTATGACGAGCCCTCCCGCCAAGAGATCCACGTCCTCCGCCGCCAGCGCGGCGACGTCGTGCCGCTGTCACAGGACTTCAACCGCACCGACCACCTGCTGCCCATCGACCGGACCAACCGCGCCGTCGAACACGTTCGTGCCCCCATCCGAGATCCCTGCCACGGTGCTTGTCACCCGCCGGCGCCTTCTCCGGTGACAACCCGAGGCCTGGGCCTGCCACTAGCGACTTCGCGCCCCACCGGGGCCGCCGGCACCGGCAGGAGGTTCGCCAAGGCCCACGGTCCGCAGCGCCTCGGAAGCTGGGGCCCGGCCAGGCGCCCCGAGAGCCGCCTCGGGTGCCGGCGAGGTTGGGCCACAGGCCCCCGCCAGGGATCCAGGGGCCGAACCCTGTCGCTCCGGCTACAGCTGAAGCAGCCTAAGAGCAAGCACAAACGTCCAGATGAAGCCGGGGAGGATCCCTAGGCGCTCGGCTAGTCCCACAATCTGTGATTCCAGCATAGCACCAGCAAAGGCGGTTAGGACAAGGGTGGCACCGACGGTGACATACGAATAGGTTCTGAACCACGCAAGAATGCCCGCTTGCTTCAACCAGATACCGACTAGCAGCGTCGAGAGAATCGTACAAGGCACGAGGACACCAAACACCAGGATTCCGTGCAGCGTCCCTGCAATGGTGGGTGGAGCACCCGTAGCATCTTGAGGGAAAATCGCAGTACCGACTGTCGCCAGCCCGGCCGCAGTGATCATTCCAGCTCCGATTCTGCCGATCAACACGTTGTGATCACTCCCTATCACGAACTGCAACACTCCAATGCCGAACAGGACACCCGTGAGAGCGTGGGCGATCTGGAATCCGGCCAGCAGTCGCTTATTGGGTGCGCCCGGCGAGAGCAGCTCGCTTACCGTGTTCGCGATGTGACTGTAGCCGGGCCGCAAAGCGCCGCCCAGGATGGTCATGGTGATGTACACCACTGGAAAAAGCATCCCACACACAAAGAGCATCTTCCGAACCATTCTGTCCTCTCCCCCCCCTGCAACTCCTTCGCCCGTCCAATCCGTCCCTGCAACCACCACCCGTTCCATGCGATTCTGCGGAGACTTCTTCGCCCGTACCTGCTCCGGATCGGGCCAGTCCGGGGGATACAGTCTAGCGTCCGGTACTCGCGCTGTCAAGCCCGGCGCCTGATCTCAACCCGGCGCGGCCCTGGCCGAGGCTGCCCTAGCCCCACCAACCCCGCGCCCTCTTCACCGCGAATTGCCTTGGCACTGTCGCGGCCGAGGAATGGGCCAGCCCCTTCTTCGCACCCACCGGCCGCAGCAAATGGTGGAAACTCCAGAAGCGCGCCCTAGCAGGCGCCTACAGGACCCGCTTTGGCGAACCCTCCCGCCAGGAGATCCACCTCCTGCGCCGCCAGCGCGGAGACGTCCTGCTGCTGCCCGAGGACTTCCAGGACACGGATCATCTGCTCCCGGTGGGCCGCACCAACCTGGCTCTCACACACGCGCGGGCACGCACGCCGCCCCCGGTCCCCTCCAACCAGGATCCCGACGAGATCCTGGCGAAGGGCCGCCGGCTTCTCCGAGGGGATCCCCAGGACTATGCTGGAATCTAGCACCCCTGTGCCCCGCCGGTCGCCTCGTAGCCGGCAAGCCACGCGGTGCAGCGCATCGGACCCAGCGACAACAAGCGCCACACATACCCAAGGTTGCCAACAAGAGGATTCTCGATCTGGAGGTCGGCTTCACCGGCTTGTCGGGCGGCTGAGTGAACCTGAAACGAATGCTCGCAACCGCAAGACGTTGCGAGGGCCTAGAACCAGCCCAATGCCGTCGCCACTGTCAGCCCTAAGAAGAAGACCGCATAGAGCCCCAAGAACAGACGTGGCAACCACGCCTCTAGTCGCGGGAAACCAAAGCGTTCCTTGCCGTCTCTCGGCTTGTAGAACTGCTCCCACTCCCTCGAGTACACACTGTGGCTGTCTCGTAGACCCTGCTCCATGCCTCGCAGCTGCTCGTACTGCCACCCGATGATCTGCCTGAAGTCAGAGATGACGCGGAGCCACGTCAGGCAAGCTAGAGCCCCACGAGAAACAGTGGAAGCACAACCGCCACCAATCCCCAACTTCGCAAACCAGCGTCCCTGATCAGGAAGGCCATCACTCCAAGAACGGCTGTGTTCACTGCCAGATAGGTCTGACTCGTCAGTTGCCGCCGCTCCGACAGACGCTGCACCCTGTCACTGAAGAGCTTGTATTCCTCAAACCTGCTCATCAGCTGCCTCCTGATATCCTCATCGAGATCGCGGGATCGAAGTAAGCCCAACGGGACTGCTCAGTCTGTCAGCACCCTTCCAAACCAGTGCGTGATTCCGCCGAATTCCTTTACTGGCGATTCTGTACATACTACTCCTTCTCCACGATCCCCGGAGCGTCTGGCAGTCCCCGGCACCAGCTCTTCAAAGTCGACCCTCAACTCGTCGCAGTCCGCAAGCCCACAAGGCTGCAGTCTACGCACCGTCGACGTCACCGACTCCAGTCGATCGTTGAATCGGTCTCGATCCACGCTCTCATACGCCCAGCCACCAACTGAACCGACGGACCCAATATGGCTAGGCTCTACCCCTCGCATAGCATCGACCAGCTGCTCCAGTCTGGCCTTCGGCACAGTTCGATGTCTTCTCGACAACTCTGCAGCCGCCGCTTCGCGGAGCCGTCGCGCCAGGCGATCCACGTCCTCCGCCGCCAGCGCGGCGAGGTCGTCCTGCTACCTCAGGACCTCGAAGGTACGGGCCATCTGCTCCCCGTCGACCGCACCAACCTCGCACTTGAACACGCCCGGGCCCGCACCCAACCGTTGTCATCTTTCGGGCGATAATGGGCCAGGGGTTTTCACCCAAACTGGGCCAGACGTTTTCGCCCCAACTGGGCCAGACGTTTTCGGCCATAATGGGCCACGCGTTTTCGCCCA
>JASFVG010000342.1:0-5403 GCA_050049955.1 Anaerolineae bacterium
ACTCGGTGCGTGTCCACCGCGCGGAGAAGTTGTCGGAGGGGACCCCCTCTCCTGGACTGCCGTCCCCCCACTCGAACCGGATCCGATCCTCGTAGCGCGTCAACGCCGGTCCTCCCGCCAGATCGCGGTTGGCGAAGTACTCCCCGTACCACGCTCCCTGGGCCACCGCGAACGGCGCCGCCAGTCCCAGTAACCCGGCAACCGTGAACATCGCACTGACCAGGCAGATCAGTCGCCTCTTCATGTCACTTACCTCCTGGAAGAATCCCACCGTTCTCGCGCGACCAATGGTCTCCATCTGCCGCTCTGCGGGCCTCAGCCCAACCTGTCACACCCTCGACACCCCACACGCTAGGTGCGCACCAGCAGCGATACACTCTCCACGTGGTACGTCTGCGGGAACATGTCGACCGGCTGGGTCTCGACCAGCCGGTAGCCGTTGTTCTTCAGTCGCTTCGCGTCGCGGGCCAGCGTTGCCGGGTCGCAGGACACGTAGACCATCCGCTCGGGCCCCAGCTCCACCAGCGCGTCCAGGCCGAAGCGATCGATGCCACCGCGCGGCGGGTCGAGTAGTGCGGCGTCCAACGACACGTCGATCTCCGGCAGCACGGTCTCAACGGGACCCTCAATGATCTCGATGTTGTCCCACCCCTCGCTGTTCACCAGCAGATCATCCACCGCCGACGGCGACGCCTCTACGCCGATGACCAGGTCCGCCCGATCTGCCAGATGGAGCGTGAACAACCCCACCCCACAGAAGGCGTCGAGGACCGTCTCACCGCCCCTGAGGTCGAGATACCCTATCGCGAGGCGCACCAGCTCGGCCGCCTGCGCGGTGTTGACCTGGAAGAAAGACGGGGCCGACACGCGATAGCGGTGCCCGGCCACAACCTCGGTGATCGCATTGTCGCCGACTAGATTGGCGTAGCCGCCTTCGTTCAGCAGCAACACACACGAGACCGCCTCGTCCAGCACCAGGGCCGGGGGCAGATCATCCTCCATCTCGAAGCCGATCAGCCGCTCTCCGGTGGCCGTGCCCGCGCGCAACACCAGCCGGATCAGGCCCTCTACGTTGAGATCGAGCAACCCGTAGAGCTCAGACAGCATTGCATGGAGGATCAAACAGGAGTCGATCGCGATGACCTCGTCGCTGGACGGTTTCTGAAAGCCCATCCCGTCTCCCCGCGCTGGCTGGAACTGGGCATGGTTACGATACGCGAAGCCGCCTCCGTCTGGCAGGGTCGGGTGCACCGGCGGCGCCTCTATGCCCCCGATGCGCTCCAGTTGGTCGGCCAGGACCGCCGCCTTGAGCTGCAGCTGGCGCTCGTACCCGATGTGCTGCCACTGACACCCGCCGCACTTGCCCTGCCCGAAGTACGGGCACGGCGCGTCAATCCGGTCCGACGAAGGCTCGACGACCTCGACCAATCGAGCGAAGGCGTGGCGCTCCTTGTCCTCAACGATCTCGGCCCGCACCGTCTCACCCGGGATCGCGTAGGGCACGAAAACAACCTTGCCTTCGTGTCGGCCCAGGGCGTCCCCGCCGTGGGCCATCGCCGTCAGTTGAAGCTTGAAGGGTTCCATCTAGGCCTCAGTCACCCCCTGCTCAGGGGCCTCGTGTCCGTCCAGCGATCGCCCATGCGAAAGCACACGGGCCGGCTGATGACGGTAGCTACGCAGGCGCTACCGCACCCCATAGCTGTACGGTGTCAGCTCCTCGTTGCGGTCGGTTGCGAGTGGGGGCGTCGGGGAGAGCGCCGAGATCTGTGCCCGTAGCTCTGGCGTCATCTCGATCTCAACCGCGCCCAGCGCGCCCTCCAGCTGCTGGAGGTTGCGTGCGCCGATGATGGGCGCGGTGACCGTCGGATGGCTTCCTACCCACGTAATGGCCAGCGCCACCGGGTCGCACCCACGTCGCCGCGCGAACGCGGTGAATGCATCGGCGACGCCGACCATCCAATCCGCGCCGTAGCGTGTCTGGAAGATCCTGTTCTCCACCAGGCGCCCGGAAGTTGGCTGCCGCCCGGCGCCGTACTTGCCGGTGAGCAGGCCCCCCGCCAGTGGACTGTAAGTGAGCACGCCCAGGTTCTCGGCCTCCGCCATGGGCAGGATCTCCACCTCGGCCTGCCGCTTGACGAGGTTGTACATCGGCTGGATGCACTTGAAGGGAGCCCAGTCGTTTTTGGCACAGACACCCAGCGCCTTCGCGACCTGCCATGCGGCGAAGTTGCTGGCGGCCGGGTAGAGGATCTTGCCCTCGCTGACCAGGTCGTCCAGCGCCCGAAGCGTCTCCTCGATAGCGGTCCGCTCGTCGAAGCGATGGATGAAGTAGATGTCTATGGTATCCGTGTCCAGTCGACGCAGGCTCGCCTCCACCGAGGCACGTATGTGAAGACGCGACGCCCCGGCGGCGTTCGCGTGGTCGCCCGTTGGGAAGTAGACCTTGCTGGTGATGATCACCTCGTCGCGGCAGTCGGCGATCAGGCGTCCCAGAATCTCCTCCGAGCGCCCACCCTGGTAGCTATCCGCACAGTCAAACGCGTTGATGCCTGCTTCGCGACAGCGATGGAACATCCGCGTCGCCATCTCCTCGTCCGCCTCGCCACCGAACGACCACGTGCCCATGCAGAGTGCCGAGACCTTGACGCCCGTATCCCCAAGGAATCGGTAGTCCATCAGTGGTCCCACTCGCGTCGGGCCGCCCGCGCTTCGGCCAGTGCAGCCTGGGCTGACTGCCACAGGAAGAAAGCATCCATACTGAGCGCGATGAGGCTGAACCCCTCCTCGATGTACGTCCTCGCTTTCGCGGCGTCGGTCGTGAAGATGCCCAGCGGGACCTCGCAAGCCTGACAGTGATGCCGTACCGTCTCGATCGCCTCCAGCACCCGGGGATGATCGATCTCGCCCAGAACACCCAAGCTGCCGGAGAGATCATAGGGCCCTATCAGCACCGCCGCGATCCCTGGGACCTGCGCTATCGAAGCGATGTTCTTCACCGCGTCGGCGTGCTCCGCCTGAAGCACGATGACCAGGTCGTCGTTCGCGGTGTCGATGGTTTCCTGGAGCGTTATGCCGTAGCCGTGAGCTCGCGATATGCCGACACTGCGCTGCCCGTCCGGGGGATACAGGCTCCACTCGACGATCTGTCGCGCCTCGGCCGCGGACCTTATCTGCGGCACGACGATGCCGTCGCACCCAATGTCCAACGCCTTCTTGACCCACACCTCCTGCTTGTCCGGAATGCGCATGAGGCAGGGGCACCGCCCGCCAATAGCCTGGACCACCGCCCGGGCGTCGACAGGGCCCATCGGCGAGTGCTCAGTCTCCACCCAGAGGTAGTCGAACCCGACCCGCGCCATGAGCTCCGCCACATCCAAGCATGGTGTACTCACGATCGAGCCGATCAGCGTCTCCCGGGCAATCAGTCGTTCCTTGAGGCCTGGCATCGTCGTGGTGCCTCCCATCACACCCTCACCTCTTCATTGGGTGACCAACCCTGGTTCCGCTTCCGCTCCCAGCCTGTTCGCGTCGGTGTGAGGGCATTCCGAGTTCAGCTATGGCGGATTGGCAGCACTCAGGGTCCAAGGAGCTTCACGCGCTAGCCCGGCGCGGCCGGGCCGCCCTGCGCAGCCGGGCCGCCCTGCCTGGCCTTCATTCCGACCGGAGCGAAGCGAAGCGGAGGAATCTCCCGGTCGCAACCAGCGAGATTTCTTGGTTCGGCAAGCTCAGCCGAGCCGCTCACCACAGGCGAGTCCCTGCGGTCCATTCGACTACGCTCAGGGCAGGCTCCTTGAAATGACGAGTTCCCTAGTCGCTGATTATAGCCCGCGCGACCACCAACACAAGCGGGATCACTAGACCGGCGCCGCGCCTCTGCCCACGGGCTAGCCACTGCCGTCATACCGGCAGGTGTCTCTGGTATTTGCGATAGGTGGTGCTATAATACCGGGAACTACAGGCAGTGCTCTGTGTCTATGTTATGTTGGAGCGAGGCAGATGACGAGCGATCCGATCCAGGACGACCGCGGACTCAGCGCTCCCCAGCCCAACCGTCGCTGGGACACAGCCACCAAGCGCACGGTGGCCTTGATAGGTCTGCTCTTCTTCGCCCTCGTGGTCTACCAGTTTCGCTTTCTGCTCAGACCCCTCATCATCGCCTTCCTGCTGGCCTTCATTCTCAACCCCGTTATCGACTTCCTCGAGAAACGCGTACGGATGCGCCGAGGGCTGGCGGCGGGCCTGGTCTTCCTTGTCCTGTGCATCGTGCTGCTTGGCGCCCTGGCCGCCCCGGTCTCGGCAGTCCCAAGTGTGACCCGGGCCATCCTCTCCATCCAGTTCGACCTTAAGCAGATCATTGACGATATCAGCGCCTTCTTCGACCGCCAGGTCGAGGTTGCGGGCTACGAGTTTGACCTGAGCTTGATCTCAAGAGAACTGGGCTCCACTCTCCGCCGCTTCGTGGAGACGATCGCTCAAGGAACCCTAGACCTGGTCTTCAGTATCGCTTCCGGGGCGTTCTGGGTCATCTTCGTGCTCATCGTAGCCTTCTACTTTGTCAGGGATGCCTCGCGGATCGCGGAGCAGATCGAGCGACTGGCGCCACCCGGCTACCGGGACGACGTCGTCCGGCTTCGGCAGGAGATAGCCCAGATGTGGAATGCCTTCCTCCGCGGCCAGCTGCTCCTGGGATCGGCCATGGCCCTGGCAACTGTCGTTGTTGACACGGCCATTGGTCTGCCGTACGCGTGGGCCCTGGGACTGTTCGCCGGGGTGATGGAGATGGTGCCGAACATCGGCCCCTATATCGCCGCCGTTCCCGCTGTCCTGGTCGCTCTGATTCAGGGTTCCAGCTTCATCCCCCTGGGACCCTTCTGGTTCGCCGTGCTCGTTGCCGGCCTCTACTTCTTGCTCCAGCTGATCGAGAACAACCTCTTCGTGCCTCGAATCCTGGGGCGCACGCTCAACGTACACCCTCTCGTGGTGATGGTCGGCATCATCGCGGGGGGCCAGCTCGCCGGCATCCTGGGCGTTCTGCTCGCTGCCCCGACTCTGGCCACCTTCCGCGTGGTGGCACGCTACATCATCCGCCGGCTGTACGATCGCGAGCCCTTCGTCGAACCTGTTGTGAGGGATCAACCAGAGCCGCAGCCCAGACCGTCAGTGGTGAGCAAGGCCGGACAGGCAGCCCTGGCCCGCCTGCAGGAGCGGATGAAGCAAGCGGCCAAGCAGGTCACGGACGGCACGGATTCGACCGGCACAAGTCGCCAGTAGACCTTCCCTCAACCATGCTGTGTCCCGACGGGGTCAACGTTAAGCAAGCCGCTGCTCTGCTCACGTGCTCAGGCGCGTGCAGGGTCAGCTCTGCGCACTCCGAGGGGTCAGACCCATCTGGCCGGCGCTGAT
>JASFVG010000343.1:0-5373 GCA_050049955.1 Anaerolineae bacterium
ACGCTGCACGATACGACCCTGCACCGCACGATGATCCACCTCGCGTTCGCCCAGGGTAGGCCGGAGCTCTACCACCGAGAGATGCACTACGCCTACGGATGGTCCGACCCTGACATTCCTCAACAGATCCTGTCGGGCTATGGTGACGACTACGTCAGGCGGTACCCGTTCTTCGAGCGTGTGGTCGACTCCAGCCTCGGCGTTATCGTGCACAACGGCTACGCCCGCAAGCAGGTACTGCGCTACTGTCCGTGGGCCCGTGTGACGCAGATTAACCAGCACTTCTTCATGCCGCCGGGCTTCCCGGACGAGACGCATGGTCCTGAATTGCGGGCACGGTGGGGTCTTGAGAACCGGTTCGTGGTTGGGTCCTTTGGCATCCTTGTCCCCCATAAGCGTCTGGATGTCTGCCTCCGTGCCTTCGCTCGCTTCCGAGAGCAGTATCCGGCGGCTGCCTACCTGCTGGTCGGTAATCACCCCCCGGGTTTCGATCTCCCTGGGTTGATCGAGGGACTCGGATTGGATGAGGAGGTCGTGCTGACGGGGTGGCTGGATCCGGTACGGTTTGCCCAGCACATGTTTCTCGCTGACATTGGGATCCACCTGCGCTATCCTCATATCGGGGGCACGCCTTTTACGCCAATCCGCCTTATGGGTCTCGGTATCCCGACCATCGTGTCTGACATCGGGCCTCTGGCCGCCCTGCCGGAGGGGGCTTGCGTCAAGGTCCCTCCGGATCAGTTCGAGGAAGATACACTGGTGGCGGTGATGGAGTATCTGGCAGAGTACGCAGATGTGCGCCGGAGGCTGGGCGAGAATGGCGCTGATTGGATTCGGGAGCACCACGACGCGGCCCGGATAGCGGCCCGGTACGTCGATGCCATCAGGCAGGCCGCGGCTGGCTCCCCACCAGTGCGTCCGACCGACTACCACGCTGAACACCGGCTTGCATACTTGGTGAGAGAGATGGCAGCTATGGCCTCACGACTGGGGATTCGAGAGGAGGACGATCACCTCCTGCGTCCCATGGCCGAGGCGATTGCCAAACAGGCAGCCGCGTAGTATGGTGTGTCTGCAGCCATACAGCACCAAGCGGCGAGGGGGCACACTATGAGCGGAGAATGGCTCGAGATTCCGGATCCCAGCATCGATGCGTCCGAGGTGAGGGATAGAGTCCGTGACAGGATGGGTGTACGCAGTGCCAAGTCACCATCCTTGAGGTTGGACGAGGATCCCGAGGCCCTTGTCGAGAGGCTGCGCGAGCAGATGATCGACAGTGACCCGGAGGACGCTCTTCCGGTCAGCGAGCAGGACTGCGACATCGTCCCTCGTAACTACGTCATCGACTGGCGCATCCCGATCCTAGGGCCGGTTCACGCTTGGGTGCGCCGTATCATCAACGCCGAGGTTCGTCGCTACCTGGCTCTGTCCCTTGAGAGACAATCGTATCTCAACCGGCAGTTCCTGAGAGTCCTGGACGACCTCGTTGTCGAGAACGAACGCCTGCGTCAGCGGATCGAGGAACTGCGAGACGCTCAGGAATAGCGATTCAGCTTATGGACGTGCATCAGTTCCATCCCCAACCCGCCTACGGGGACGCGGTGAGCAACCAGGTGCTCAGTCTACAGCGTCTTCTGAGGGGCAAGGGCTACCGGAGTGAGATATTCTGCGAACACGATCCCTTCCTGTTCGAAGGCAGCACCCAGCCGATGGCGCACTACGCTCGCCACGCGTCGCCCGAGAACGTCCTTTTGCTCCACTTCGGGGTGCGCTACTCCACGGAGGTGATGGCCTGGCTTGATAGCATTCCTGATCGCAAGGTCCTCGTCTACCACAACATCACCCCCCACACCTATTTCGCCGGTGTCGACGGACCTCTCTTCGAAGCCGCCAAGCGGGGCCGCGAGCAGCTTGATCAGCTGAGGGCCTTGACCGAGGCGGGGTGGGGCGTCTCGACGTACAATTGCCGCGAGCTTGCAGCGCGCGGATGGACCAATCCGGGCGTTCTCCCCATCATCTTCGACCCCAAGCGCTACGCAATCCGTCCCGATCGCAAGGTGTTGGAGCGATGCCGTGATGGCCGGCCCACTATCCTTTTCGTCGGTCGGGTTGCTCCCAACAAGTGCTTTGAGGATCTCATTCTCACCTTCTTCTACCTCAAGCGTGATGTCTGCCCCGGTGCCCGCCTCGTTCTCGTGGGAGCGCAGGGCAGGATGGTCCGATACGTGTCCTTCCTGCAGACGCTAGTAGACGAGCTGGGCGTATCCGATGTGGTGTTCACGGGGCACATCAGCAACGCCGAGCTGGTGGCCTACTATCGCTGCGCAAGCCTGTATCTCAGTATGAGCGAGCACGAGGGGTTCGGCGTACCGCTCCTTGAGAGCATGCACTTCGGGCTGCCGATCGTTGCCTATGCGGCAGCCGCCGTGCCTGAGACGCTGCAGGAATGCGGTGTGTTGGTGACGGAAAAGGACCACCTGGCGATAGCCGAGCTTGTCGGCTTGCTGATCGAAGACGAAGACCTCCGTACCAGGCTCATCGCAGGCCAGCGCAGGCGTTTGGAGGATTTCCTGCCCGAGAGCGTGGAAGGCCAGCTCCGGACCCTTCTGGCCGGCCTGGCGGCCAGGTGAAGGAAGCTGTGCAATTCCCGACCGACCTGGTCGTTACCCACAGCACCCTCTGGCCAAGCGAAGCCAGGCTAGCATGAACATACTCCACATCATCCAGCGCTATTGGCCCATCCACGGTGGCGCGGAGATCCATCTGGGTGCGATCTCCAATCGGCTGGCCGCTGACGGCCATCAGGTCACCGTGGCAACCACCGATGCCCAGGACTTCGAGCTGTTCTGGAATCCTCGGCGCCGACGCATTGCATCCCGCGAGGAGCGGCACGAGGGTGTCCGTATCCTCCGTTTTCCGGTCCGTCATCTGCCCGTCCCGCGTCTCACGTATCCGGGCGTTCGTCGTCTCCTCTGGCTCCTTAGTGGATTACGTCCCGTGCCTGTCGGGCTGCTATTGCGCCTGGCTCGCTACACACCCTGGGTCCCGGGTCTCTGGAGCTGGCTGGAGCGTACGGATGAGCCCTTCGATCTGGTCGCAGGGATGACCATCACTTTCGAGCCACTACTCGATGCGGGCCTCCGCTTTGCCCGGCGTCGCACCGTCCCCTTCGTGGTCTATCCCCTGACCCACTTGGGGGCAGGGAGAGATCCGGGGGATGACGCGCTGGGTCGGTTCTACACCATGCGTCACCAGATCGATCTTGTCCGTCGCAGCGACGCCGTGGTTGCGCAGACGCCCACCGAGAGGGCGTTCTTTGTGGAACGCGGGGTGGACTCGGACAAGGTCCACGCCATCGGCCCTGGGTTCGACCCGCAGTCGCTGTTGGGCGGGGATGCTCAGGCGTTCCGTCGTCGCCATGCCCTGGACGGCCCCATCGTCTTCATGCTGACCAAGATGTCCTACGACAAGGGGGCCACGCACACGGTCGAGGCCGCCCGACGGCTCTGGGACCAGGGACGCGAATTCCACCTGGTTCTCGCCGGGGACGTTCTCTCGCCCTTCAAGTCCTTCTTCGACGGTCTGCCAGCGCACGTCAAAGCACGCATTCTGCTCCTGGGCCCCATCAGCGAACAGGAGAAGAAGGACCTGCTCGTCGCCGGCGACGTACTGCTCATGCCATCCCGGACGGATTCCTTCGGCATCGTCTACCTGGAGGCCTGGTTCTACGGGAGACCCGTCGTCGGAGCTCGGACCTGGGGGGTGATGGACCTCATCGAGGACAGGCGGGACGGGCTCCTGGTTCCTTTTGGCGACGTCGAGGCCCTGGGCCAGGCCCTAGCCTTCTTGCTGGAGCATCCAGAAGAGGCAGCGGCGATGGGGCGGCGGGGACGGGAAAAGGCGATGGCGCACCATACCTGGGATACCAAGTACCCTCGCATACGCGGGCTCTACGCGCGTCTGGCGAGACAGGCACAATGAAGATCCTGTACGTCGTGCACCAGTTCTTCCCCGAATTCGTGGGAGGCACGGAACAGGACACGCTTGCCGTCGCCAGCGAGATGCAGCGCAGAGGGCATCGTGTAGCCGTCTTCCACCGCGCTCCCGGCCCCGCGGGCCTCGTGACCAGCGAGCAGGCCGGAATCCAGGTAACCCGTGTGCAGGCCGGCCCCATGACGCCCGGGACACTCTTCCTGTCGACCTTTCGCCACCCGGGCATCCACCGTGCCTTCCGCCAGGCGTTCCACGAGATGGAGCCGGACCTGGTGCACGTCCAGCACTTGCGGGGCCTGCCTGCCGGCATCGTCTCCTGGACGCGTCGGATGGGACGGCCTGTCGTCATCTCGCTGCGGGACTTCTGGTTCGTCTGCCCCAATGCGCAGCTGCTGACCAATACCAGTCAAGAGCTTTGCGGCACCCCGGGAGTCCCCCGCTATTGTGCCGCTTGTGGTCTGGCCCGTCTCGGGCTGAGAGCGCTGGTACCTCTGGCGCCGCTCCTGGCTCCGCTGTTGGCGGCCCGAAATCGGCTGCTTCTTAGAACACTGGAGCAAGCAAATGCGCTGTTGGCCTTCTCTCGGTTCGTGGAGCGTTGGTATGCTGGTCAGGGGATGCCCGGTGAGATTCTCCACCACATCGGGCGGGGCGTTCCCAGGCCTGCCCGACTGCCGTCGCGCAGACGATCAGAGGACGGGGTGAGGTTCGTCTATGCCGGAGGGCTCTCGTGGCAGAAGGGTGTGCATATCCTTGTGGATGCTTTCAACACGCTCCCCGGGACCGCCGAACTCGTCATCGCCGGCGATGAGACCCAGTACCCGTCCTATGTCCGAACTCTCAAGGAGGCGGCCCGTCATCCCGGCATTCGCTTCACTGGACGCCTGGACCGCGAGCAGGTATGGCAGGCGCTGGTGGACGCTGACGTGGTCGTAGTGCCGTCGCTCTGGTTCGAGACCTTCTCCATGCTCACTCACGAGGCCTTCGCAGCCGGTGTTCCCGTCGTGGCATCCGCCCACGGTGCCCTGGAGGAGGCCGTTCGGCACGATGTCGACGGTCTGCTGGTGCCTCCAGGCAACGTAGCCGCATGGCGCGAATCACTGCAGCGCCTGATAGACGATCCTGACCTTCTGCGCAGGCTGCGGTCGAACGTCCGCCCCCCCGTCGCATTCCAGGATTACGTCGCGGCCATCGACAACCTCTACCACACCCTCAGCGACCTGTAGTAGGGACTTCAGTCCCTGCCGTTCCCGCGAGCCGTTGTAGTGATCTTCTAAGTCAAACAGGTGAGAACCCGGCTTCTCGTTGTTTGACACGTTCCCTGGGACGTGATACAGTAGCGTCACGGGGAGAGGGGAAGGTGGAAGGCTCTTGCCGCTGTTC
>JASFVG010000344.1:0-5373 GCA_050049955.1 Anaerolineae bacterium
GTGCCCCCCGCGACCAGCACGCGTGCCCACTCGTGAAAGGCGTAGAGGGTCCCGACGTAGCCCAGGTGCTCGACCAGCTGCTCGGCCTCTAAGGCTTCGACAGAGCCGTCGGGGAAGGGAAGCAGGCATGCCTCGCCCAGCAGGTCGACGGCGCCGGTGGGATGCCGGTCCAAGTTGATCCACTGGGGGCGATGAATGAGCCCACATCCGAGGTGGAGGCGGGCGGCCATGGCTCGCTCAGGGTGCCGCGTAGCGCGTGCCCGTCATGTAGCGACCCAGGAGATCGTCGATGACGTGAGCAACGTCCATCGCCTCTCCTGGCTGGAGAACCTGTTCATCGAGAAGGTGAGTCAGGTAGGGGTGGCTGCCCAGCATGCGTCGTGTGGCGGCGAGTTCTTCGAGCTGTTCGGCCGGTCGAGGACCACCGGTTGCCGACTCTCCCGCTGGATCTGTGCGCGCGGCGATTGGGCTGTAGCTGGGCGGTCGTTCGCCGGCAGCGACGCTCCGCAGCGCGGCGGCGATGCGGGGAGGCAGAGATGCCGTCACCTCATCGAGGGAGAGCGCGCCCCGCCGGATCGCATGTCGCAGGCAGGCCTCTGGGTCGAGGTCTCGCAGCGCCTGCTCCTTCTGATCAAGTACGAGTCTTGGCCTGGTGCCCATCCTGCCCCCTGTTACCATTCGCTCGGTGACCTGATTATAGGCCAAGCGGTGCTATTGACAAACGGACAGAGGGCAAGTGCCCCCTGTCCGTTTGCCAGTTCGGATTCCTGTCTACTCGACTCGGGGCAGACCTGCCAGAGCCCGCTCGAGCTTCTCGGCCTCGAGCTCGTAGTCGGGCAGTTCCTTCCTGTGATAGGCGTCGTAGGCCGCCAAGTCGAAGTGGCCGTGTCCACTGCAGTTGAAGAGGATGACCTTCGACTCGCCCGATTCCTTGCAGGCCATCGCCTCGTCGTAGACGGCCTTGACGGCGTGTGCTGTCTCGGGCGCCACGATGAAACCCTCGGACTGGGCAAAGCTGAGGGCACCCTCGAAGACCTCGTTCTGGTGGTAGGCCTGTGCCTCGACGAACCCGTCCTCCATCAAGCGGCAGATGATGGGTGCCATACCGTGGTAGCGCAGGCCACCGGCGTGGACGGGCGCGGGGATGAAGTCGTGCCCCACCGTATGCATCTTGGCTACCGGGCCTGTCTTCGCCGTGTCACCCCAATCGTAGGCGTACAGGCCTCGTGTCAGGCTGGGGCAGGCGGTCGACTCCACGTTGATGATCCGCATATCGGGCTTGCTGCCATCCAGCTTGTCCTTGATGAAGGGTAGGAAGAGACCGGCGAAGTTGCTGCCGCCTCCGACACAACCAATGAGCACATCGGGGTAGTCGCCGGCCATCTCCATCTGCTTAATCGCCTCCATGCCCACCACGGTCTGGTGCAGGAGGACAAAGTTGACCACACTGCCCAGAGAGTACTTCCATCCGTCGTGCGTGACGGCGTACTCGATCGCCTCGCTGATGGCTATGCCCAGGCTGCCGGTCGTCTCTGGGTCTCTCTCCAGGATCATTCGGCCGGCATTCGTCTCTGAGCTGGGGCTGGGCAGCACGCTGCCGCCCCACGTCTCCATGGCGATGCGACGGTAGGGCTTCTGATGGTAGCTGATGGTGACCATAAAGACCCTGCACTTCAGGCCGAAGAGCTGGGTGGCAAAGCAGAGCGCGCTGCCCCACTGGCCCGCTCCAGTCTCAGTGGCAAAGCCCTCTAATCCTTCCTGCTTGGCGTAGTAGCATTGGGCCACAGCAGTGTTCGGCTTGTGGCTCCCGGGAGGGCTCACCCCCTCCCACTTGTAGTAGATCCTGGCCGGTGTGTCCAGGGCCTTCTCCCAGCGCGCGGCGCGGTAGAGCGGGGAAGGACGCCACATCTTGAGCGCGTCCTGGACCTCCTCCGGGATCTCGATGTATCGCTCCTGGCTTCCCTCCTGCATAATCAGCTCCTGGGGGAAGACGGGGGCGAGATCAGATGGTTGCATGAGGTCGAGGGTCACCGGGTGCCGGTATGGCGGGGGGGGTGTCTTCATGTCCGGCAGCACGTTGTACCAACGGGTGGGCATATCCTTCTCTTCTAGGAAGTACTTGTACTGTGTCATCTCTTCTCCTCCTTAGTCTTGCAGCTGCGACTGTGTCTGCGGGTCGTCCGCCCGGTCAAGCAGGACGTTCCGATCTGCGAAGAACTGCCTGTAGATCCTATAGTGGGTCGTCTCCTCGTAGGTCACCTCCGTGATGGTGTCAGCGTCGAAGCTGAAGATCTGTGCTCCGGGATAGGCCAGTAGTAGGGGGGAGTGGGTGGCCATGATGAACTGGGCCAAGCCCTCTTCCTCCAGTTGCCTCAGCAGTCCCAAGAATCGCACCTGGCTGGTCGGCGATAGCGCGGCCTCAGGCTCGTCGAGGACGTACAGCCCCTTCGCCCGAAAGCGCCCACTGAAATAGCTCAAGATGCCCTCTCCGTGTGAAAGGACGGTGAGGAGTCGCCCGCCGTGGTACTTGAGGCGGCCGGGGTCGCAGAGCGCCAGGTCGTCGAGGAAGTCGGCCATATCGTGGAAGGTCTCGGCTCGGAAGAGCGAGCCCGGCACGCGCCCGTTCGTCCAGGCCACATCGATGTAGTCGGCCAGACGGTCTTCATAGGGGTTTTCGTGGGCCAGGTGACGCTTCGGCTTGTCCCAGATGTGGATGCCGCACTTCCTCGTTATGGCGTCCAAGAGGGTGGATTTCCCGGATCCGTTCTCACCCACGAAGAAAGCTATGGGCTTTCTGAACTCCAACTCCGAGGTCGCCGAAAGCGTGGGAACGTCAAAGGGATAACACGCGCTGTTCGGGAAATCCCCGCTGTTGATTCTCACGGTCGTGATGTACATGGCGCCGCTCTCCTTCAGCAGTAGATCAACCCGGGCGGGCTGGCAATCCTTCCGCGTGCAGGTAAGAAATCGGCACTCGGTAGACATATGGCCTCCCGGACGAGTGCGATGGTCTCCTCCGATTCCTCATGCATCCGCCGGTTGCCAGCGGCGAGGATGGCGTGGACCATCCCAGGCTGCGCTTGGTAGTGGGCTCGCCGCGTACGGATGGGGTCGAGGAAGCGGTTGATGGCCGCAGCCAGTCTCGACTTGACCTCGCTGTCGCCAACCTTGCCCCGCCGGTACCGGTCCTCCAGTTCCGCCACCTCCTCGACGTTGTCATTGAATGCCTCGTGGTAGACGAAGACAGGGTTTCCGTCGACGCGGCCAGGGATGTCAGCGCGGACGCGTGTCGGGTCGGTGTACATCCTGCGTACCTTCTCCTTGACCACCTCTGCCTCGTCAGAGAGGTAGATGACGTTCCCGCGAGACTTGCTCGCTTTCGCCATTCCATCGGTCCCGACGAGCATCTCCCCCAGCAGTGGCGCGGGCTCGGGGAAGACGCGGCCGTAGAGCTGGTTGAAGCGCCGCGCGATCTCCCGCGCAACCTCTACGTGGGCTCGGTTGTCGGTGGAAACCGGCACCAGATGAGCCCGGGGCAGCAGGATGTCGGCCGCCTGGAGGACCGGGTATCCCAGCAGGCCGAAGGGCATCGATTTGAGGCGGGCGTCGCGTGCCATGTCTTTGATGCTTGGCACACGCTCCAGCCTAGGGACGCTGGTCAGCATCTCGAATATGAGATTCAGCTCGTAGGTGCCGGGGATAGCTGACTGGATGAAGATCGTGGTCTTGTCTGGGTCTATGCCGACCGAAAGGTAGTCCAGCACGATCTGATGGGTGTGGTGGCGAATCTCGTCGACGTACCTCCTGTCCGGACGCGTTGCCAGGACGTGCAAATCGGCGATGATGAAGAAGCTCTCGTACTCGTCCTGTAGCCGAACGCGGTTCTTGAGGCTGCCGACGTAGTGGCCCAGGTGCAGCGGCCCTGTAGGCCGGTCCCCCGTAAGGATTCGTTTGTTGTTCATCTCACCAGTGCTCCTCAGACAACGGTTCAGCTCTTGTTACGTCTCCCCAGAAACGCAAAGAGCGCTCGCCCCGGTCAGGGGCGAGCGCTCGATTGGACACCCGCGGTGCCACCCTGGTTAGGAGGCCCCGGATCACATCCCAAAAACGATAAAACGCGCCGTGATGGCGCGTTAGACGTGCGGAGCCAGCCTCACTCTTGCAGGTACGGTCCCCACACGTGGGGACAATACCCTCGGCCCTGATAACGGTGGCGACTCCGGCCCTACCTACTCCCCGCGAGACAGCCAGGGTTTCAATGGGCGACTCCCGGGCCCATTCAGCATCGATCTAGGTGTCGGGCTCACACCCCTGGCCTATGGGACCAGGTACCCGATTCTCTGAACCGTACGTCGATGCCTACTATTCCCGATCGCAGTCTTTCGATCTGAAGTTGTTACGACCCAGCGTCGTCCAACTATACCACAAAGATGGTCAGCCGTCAAGCCGCCGGACCCAGGTGGGGGAGCAGTGCCTTCAGCATCGCATCCTTCGGGCGGAAGCCCACTATGCGTGCTGCCTCTCCTCCGTCCTTGAACAGAATGAGCGTAGGTATGCCCTGGATCCCGTACTGCATGGGCGTCTGCCGATTGGTGTCCACATCCATCTTGGCCACGCGCATCTTGTCTCCGTGCTCGTTGGCGATCTCCTCAACGACAGGGCCTACCATCTTGCACGGGCCACACCACTCTGCCCAAAAGTCTACGAGCGTTGGCTCGCTAGCTTCCAGCACCTCACTCTCGAATGACGCGTCAGTTACTTCCAGCAGATCTGCCATATGCCCTCCCTAGAGTCTCCACTTGTCCGGTACTCGGCAGATTATGGTCTGAGCGGGTGCTTTTGTCAAGGCCTGATTCCTGCTATAATCCCTCCCCATGCGAAAGTGCCTCTCTTTCAGTGCCTGGTCATGGTCAGCGCTCAGTCTAGCCGGGATGCTGCTCACCATCCTTTTCGGGATTCTGCAGGCGACACCACCGACGCGGGCGGTCAACATAGCGCCCCGCGTATGGAACGATACTGCTGAGGGCCGGCACACGGATGTCCTGGTCATTCTGAAGGAACAGGCTGACCTAACGCATGCAGTAGAGCTTCAAGCGCGAGAGGAGCGCCTCCGCACCATCTATGACGCGCTGCGGACGACGGCGCGCCGCTCGCAAGCCGCCTTGCGTGCCAAGCTGGATCGTGCGGGCGTGGAATACCGGCCCTTCTACATCGTGAACATGATCGCCTTGCGAAGCGACCGCGACCTCGTGACCCACCTGGCCGAGCAGCCAGAGGTGGCACGGATCGTCCCCAATCCCCGAGTACGACTAGACTTGCCCGAACCCGAATCCGCCGCGAGGAGCTCACAGGCGGCCGCAGGCGTGGAGTGGA
>JASFVG010000345.1:0-5369 GCA_050049955.1 Anaerolineae bacterium
CCTCAAGTGCCGAGACCGAGTCGCCCGAGCAGGAGACGTTCGGCTACGGAATCGCCGTGAACGGCGTGGGTGGTGGTGATCCAGCCTACTGGATGGGACAGGTCGAGAGTTTAGGCCTTGGGTGGGTCAAGCAGCAGATTCGCTGGGCCCATTTCGAGGACACCCCGGGTGAGGTTGACTGGAGTGGATTCGACGCCGTGGTGAGCGCGGCGAGTGACCGCGGGTTGAAGGTTATGTTCAGCGTGGTCGATGCGCCGGAGTGGTCGCGTAGCTACACGGATCAGAATGTGGAGGGTGCTCCGCCAGACAACCTGGGATTGGTAGCGGACTTCATGGGCCGACTGGTTGACAGGTACAAGGGACGGATTCACGCTATCGAGGTTTGGAACGAGCAGAATCTTGATCGCGAATGGGATACTGCCGAGGGCGTGGACGCCGAGCGGTATGTTGAGATGCTAAGGTTGGCGTACCAGGCGATCAAGAGCCGCGATCCGAGCATCGTCGTGATCAGCGGGGCGCTCTCCCCAACGGGCGGGCAGCAGACTGACCCAAGCAACCCGAGTCGGGTCATCTGGATGGACGATTTCGACTACATGACGCGAATGATTGAACTTGGAGCCCTCGATGCCTGCGATTGCGTGGGCGCTCACCACAACGGGATCAATTTGCCTCCCAACGTTGCCTGGGACGAAGGGTACAACGACCCGACTGCCCAGTTCCGGGGCCCGTTTGACAACCCACATCACAGCTGGTCTTTTCTCTCGACGCTCCAAGGCTACCACGAGCGGATTCAGGCGGCTGGAAGCGACAAGCCGCTATGCGTCACCGAGTTCGGTTGGGCCTCCGCGGAGGGCTTCGATGGCTATCCGCCGGGCTTCGAGTTCGCACTGGACAACACCCTGGAGGAGCAGGCTCAGTGGGACGCGCAGGCCTTCGGCATAATGCGTGAGTGGGGCTTTGTGCGGCTGGCCTTCCTCTGGAACCTGAACTACTCACAGCTAGGGTGGGGGCCCGAGGATCCCAATGCCCCGTATGCCCTGATCGGATTCAATGGGGCGCCGCGCCCAGCGTTTGACGCGGTCAGGGATATGCCGAAGCCCTAGACAGCTCAGGCACCGTGTCTTGATGCATCAGATGGACCAGCGTGACCGCGGAGAGCTGACGTCCGGCCGAAGGGCGGCAGCAACAGCGGCCGCACTGACGTCGGGTTTTCTGACCCTGGTGCTCCTGCTTTCATCGCTCGCTTTCGGGCGGTCGGGTTGGCGGCCTGGCATTTCGGCCAACCCATCACCCACATCCTGGCCGCATCCTACAATGGCTTCGCCCGAGTACGGCATTCACGCCCATCTGTGGTGGCACGAGGAGGTTGCCCGGCGTGATATGGACCTGATTCGGGATGCCGGCTTCGGTTGGGTGAAGCAGAACGTGGGCTGGCGCGACGTGGAAGGGGCAGCGAAGGGCGCGTTCAACTGGTATTTCACGGACCGGATCATCGGCGACGCCGAAGAACGCGGGCTGGAAGTGATCTTCAGGCTGGACAGCGAGCCAGCGTGGGCCGTACCGCCCGAGGGGGTCCGTTCTCACAACGGTCCGCCGGAACATGCTTCGGATTTCGGCGATTTCTGCCACGCTCTAGCTGAGCGCTACCCAGGGCGGGTAGCCGGGTACCAGGTGTGGACCGAGCCGAATCTGGCCCGGGAGTGGGGTGGGTGGAGACCTGATGCTGCAGCCTATGTGGATCTGCTGCGGGCGTGCTATGTCGGCGTGAAAGCTGCGGACCCTGATGCGCTGATCGTGTCAGCTGGGCTCGCGCCCACCGGCACGGGCTTGCCGGAGGCGATTCCCGACGCGGACTACCTCGTTCAGATGTACGAGGCTGGCGCTGCGCCGTTCTTCGACGTGCTGGGGCTGAACGCTCCTGGATACAAGGCGCCGCCAGAGGTTTCGCCCGACCAGGCTGCCACGATTGAGGCGTACGGCGGCCAGCGGTTCTTCTGCTTCCGCCATGTCGAGGATATGCGGCAGATTATGGTGGAGTATGGCGATGCGGACAAGCAAGTCGCAGTGCTGGAGATGGGATGGACGACGGATCCCCGGCCGGACTCGCCCTACCACTGGCACGCTGTGACGCCGGAGCAGCAGGCCGACTACCTGGTAAGGGCGTATCGATACGCGGAGGAACACTGGAGGCCGTGGATAGGGCTGATGACGGTACTTTCGATCGCCGATCCTCAGTGGACACCGGATGACGAGCAATACTGGTGGGCGATCACGGAGCCACGCTGGCCGCGCACTGAGGTACGACCGGCGTACGATGCGCTTCGAGAGATGGAGAAGTGATCGTGCAGACGCGACCTCCGGGTCAGCGACGGGGGCGAGCTTCAGTCGTCGACGGCGCGTATGGCGAGGGTGGTGGCCAAATCCTGCGTACCTCGCTCGCTCTGGCGGCTCTGGTGGAGCAGCCGGTACGGGTCGAGCGGATTAGGGCTGGTCGCCGCCAGCCTGGGCTGCGGCCGCAGCACCTGACTGCCGTGCGGGCTGCCGCTGCCATTGGTGAAAGTTGGCTAGAGGGAGACACACTGGGATCGGAGACGGTGACGCTGATGCCGGGAGGTCCGGTCCGACCTGGGGACTACCTTTTTGACGTTGCCGACGCTGCAGAGGGCGGCAGCGCTGGCTCAGTAGGCCTCATCCTTCAGACTTTGCTTCTTCCCCTCGCTCTTTCCGAGGGAGCATCCACGCTGACCCTGCGCGGGGGCACGCACGTGCCATGGGCACCGTCGAGCTCGTATTTGGAGCACGTTTTTCTGCCCACCGTGGCGACTATGGGTGTGCATGCGGATCTCGATGTGGGTCAGTGGGGCTTCTATCCGGCGGGGGGCGGCAGCGTCCACGTGCGGATCCAAGGTGGGGGTGGGCCGTTGAGGTCGATCGTGCGCGTGGAGCGTGGCGATGTGAAGCGAGTGTGGGGCGTCGCGGTGGTGACAAACCTTCCGGCGCATATCGCGCAACGGATGGCCAACCGGGCACAAAACGTGCTCAGCAGCGAAGGCCTGGCGGGTCGCGTTGAACCCCGTCGATTGCGGAGCGTTGGTCCGGGCGCTGGAATCTTCCTGTTCGTCGAGTATGAAACGGGGTTGGCAGGCTTCACAGCGTATGGTCGCAAGGGCCTGCCTGCCGAGCGGGTTGCCGAGAAGGCCTGCCAGAGCTTGCTTGAGCATCACCGTGACGGAGCGCCTGTCGATCCCCACCTGGCGGACCAGCTGGTGCTGCCAATGGCGCTGGCGCAGGGTGAGTCGCGCCTGGTGACGTCTCAGGTAACCCAGCATCTGCTGACGAACGTGTGGGCTGTGCAGCAATTCCTGGCGTGCAAGACCACGATAGAGGGTGAGCTGGGTGACCGCGGTCTGCTGGTCGTGCGGGGAGGCGGACGTGATTGAGGTGGTTTTTCTCGGCACTTCGGCCTCGGCGCCCTCGATCCATCGTGGTCTCTCAGCGCAGGTTGTCCTCCACAAGGACTACCGCTTCTTGGTGGACTGTGGGGAAGGGACTCAGCGGCAGATCCTGCGGAGCGGCCTCGGTTTCAAGCGGCTCAACCGCGTTCTGCTCACCCACGGCCACCTGGATCACATCCTGGGCCTGGGCGGCCTGGTATCCACCTTTGCACGGTGGGAGACTGTCGAGCGCTTGGAGATCTACGGCGGGCGGTGGGCTTTGCAGCGCGTGTATGACCTGATCTACGGAGTGGTGCTGCGAGGCGCGCGCCCGGCGATCGAGATCGATTTCGTGGAGGTGAAGCCGGGTGTGGTGCTGGAGGATAGCGAGTTTGAGGTCGTGGCCTTTCCGGTTGCGCACCGCGGACCAAGCCTAGGCTATCTGTTCCGTGAGAAGCCGCGCCGGCCGTTCCTGAATGAGAAGGCGGAAGCCATCGGGGTTCCGCCGGGGCCAGAACGGAGGCGGCTGGTCGACGGCGAGAGCATCACCCTATCCGATGGGCGCATTGTCAATCCTGACGACGTCCTGGGCCCGCCCGAGCGGCGGGCGGTGCTGGCCCATATAGGCGATGCCGGCGAGACCAAGGGGCTGGCTGACTTGGTGAGGGGAGCCGACCTGCTGGTCATCGAGGCGACCTACGTGGAGAAGGATGAACACCTGGCGAAGCAGTTTGACCATCTGACCGCAGCCCGTGCGGCCAGACTAGCCTGGGAGGCCGAGGTCCACCAGCTAGTGCTAACGCACATCTCGCGTCGCTACCGGGAGTCGGACATACTGGGGGAGGCTCAGGCCATCATGGCCAACACGGTCGTAGCGCGGGATCTGGACCACTTCAGGGTTCTGCGGAAGCACGTGGAGCGCGAGAGCTAGGCCCTTGCTGGGCCCACGGTCTCACTCATTCGGGTAACGGACGACGGCGATGACCCTTGAAGGATCAGGAGGCCACATGCCAGCCCATCGGAAGGCGAGCATTCGGGAGTTGACCGCAGCTGCGTACGAGTTGGAATCGGGCGTTGTGGAAGGTGGGCTCCGCCGGGATCCAGGCGGAGGCGGGTGGATGGTGGGGGAGCAGGAACTGGACGGGTGGTTGGAGAGATATGAGGGGCAGGAAGTCGTCGTCATCGTCTCTTCCCTTGATGACGACCGGCCGATGCCTATCAAGGTCTGTCGCACGTGTGGGACTGAATATGCGAGCTTCGAATGCCCTCGCTGCCGCCTCGCCCGTACGCGCCTGCGAGGCCGGTAGGCTGCGGCAGGCACCGAACACTACCAGGGAGGTTTGCGACGGGTGAAGCGGCGATGCGGCATCAGAAGCCGCCAGCGGGGATGCGACAAGGCGAGCGGGGACGGTGCCCTGAAGCCGATTATGCGTCCCGCGGTCGTTGAACCAATCAACATGCCTTGCGTGACTGGAGCCAACGCGGAGGAGCGATATCCATGATGGGAGCTGCATCACCAAGAGGGACCAGGCGGTTGCTCTCCGGGAATGAGGCTATTGCGCTAGGAGCGTGGGAGGCGGGCGTACGGTACGCTGCAGCATACCCAGGAACGCCAAGCACCGAAATCCTCCCTGCGCTAGCGCAGTATGCAGCGGTCAGGGCGGAGTGGGCATCGAATGAGAAGGTGGCACTGGATGCAGTCATCGGCGCCTCCTTTGCTGGTGCCCGGGCTTTGGCCGCGATGAAGCATGTCGGCGTCAACGTGGCCTCAGATAGTCTGATGTCCCTATCCTACACCGGCGTGGGGGCGGGCCTGGTCCTGGTCAGCGCCGACGATCCTGGGGCATTCAGCTCTCAGAACGAGCAGGACAACCGTCACTACGCCCGCTTCGGGAAGTTCCCCTGCCTCGAACCATCCGACAGTCAGGAGGCGAA
>JASFVG010000346.1:0-5336 GCA_050049955.1 Anaerolineae bacterium
CCTCTGGAAGAGCGAACGGTCTTGCAGCAGGCCTCGGTGGTGGGGCGGTTGTTCTGGGACCGGGCGGTGGTGCACATCAACGAAGCGACCCCTGGAGGGGTTGAGGAAGCCAGAGTCCAGAGTACCTTGTCCGCTCTACGAGGCAGGGAGATAGTGTTCCAGCGCGAGACGACAGCCTTTGCCGGAGCACAGGAGTACATCTTCAAACATACCATGCTGCGTGAGATCACCTACGAGAGTGTGTTGAGGCGGCTGCGGCGGGCCTACCACGGCGTGGTGGCCGACTGGCTGATGGAGCAGGGTGGGGAGCGGGCAGGCGAGTACACCGGCTTGATCGCCGACCACCTCGAGCTGGCTGGTCGCACCGGTGAAGCCACCGACTACCTGCTCGAGGCAGGAGACCGGGCGCGGGGTTTGTACGCCCATCGGGAGGCCATCGGCGCCTACGAGCGGGCGCTGGCCTTGCTGGGGGAGCAGGGGGACCACGAACGAGCGGCGCGGACCTTGATGAAGCTGGGGCTGACCTATCACACCGCCTTCGACTTCCAGCAGGCCCGTCAGGCCTACGAAGAGGGCTTTCTTCTATGGCAGCGGGTGGGAGAGACGGAGCCTCTCGCGCCACCCCCGCCTGCGCCCCACGCCCTCCGCGTGCCTTGGCTGGATCCACCGACCCTGGATCCGACCATGGCCGGCGACACGACTTCGGGCGGGGTGATAGATCAACTCTTCAGCGGGCTGGTGGAGTGCACCCCGGAGATGGACGTCGTGCCCGATGTGGCGCGAAGCTGGGAGGTCCTGGAAGGCGGGCGCAAGTACATCTTCCACCTGCGGGACGGCGTGTGCTGGAGCGATGGGGCGCCGGTGACGGCGGGGGACTTTGCGTATGCCTGGAAGCGGGTGCTGAATCCGGCCACCGGGTCTCACAACGCGAGCCTGCTGTACGATGTCCGTGGCGCGAAGTCCTTCCATCAAGGCCATGCGTCGGATCCACATCAGGTGGGCGTGTGGGCCCTCGATGAGCTGACCCTGGCCGTGGAACTGGAAGGGCCAACCGGATACTTCCTGCAGCTGCTGGCCCACACTGCTACGTATCCCGTGCCCCGGCACGCGGTAGAGGCGCACGACGATAGGTGGACCGAGGTGGAGAACATCGTCACCAACGGGCCTTTCAGGCTGGAGGCCTGGCAGCGGGGCGATTCCCTCGTCCTGGTGCGCAACCCAGAGTACCACGGCCGGTTCACGGGCAATCTGCAACAGGTGAGACTCTCCCTCCTCAAGGACTGGTCTTCCACGTTGAAGATGTATGAGGCCGATGGCCTGGATATCCTGTTCCTTTCTACCCTGCCCCGTGAGGAGATGGACCGCGCACGGCAGCGGCATGCGGGGGAGTACGTCTCGGGACCAACGCTGGACACCGGGTACAGCGCATTCGACGTGACCCGTCCGCCCTTCGACGACGTTCGGGTGAGATTGGCCTTTGTCCTGGCCACCGACAGGGAAACGCTGGCGGATATGGTCATGAGGGGCTATGCTTTTCCAGCGACCGGCGGGTTCGTGCCGCCGGGGATGCCGGGGCACTCGGAGGGGATTGGCCTCCCATACGATCCCGAGAGGGCACGGCAGCTCCTGGCGGAGGCGGGCTACCCTGGAGGTCGTGGCTTCCCCGATGTAGAGGCGCTGTTGCCGTCAAGACCCGGCGCCCGTGACACAGCCGAGTACCTGCATGCACAATGGCGAGAGAACTTGGGGTTAGATATCCCCTGGGAGGCCATGGAGTGGGCGACGTATCTCGACAGGCTGGGTAAGGCCCCCCCCCACTTGTTTGGCATGGGCTGGATTTGCGACTATCCGGACCCCGACAGTTTCCTGAGGGTGGCAATCCGGCTTCACACCCGGTGGCGCAATGAAACCCATGATGAGCTCGTGGAGGAAGCCAGACAAATCACGGACCAGGAAGAGCGTATGAAGCTGTACCAGGAGGCGGACAGGATCCTGGTAGAAGAAGCGCCGATCCTGCCCCTTACCTACGGGCGGGACCACATGCTGGTGAAGCCGTGGGTACGCAAGGGCCATCCGTCGCCAATCGGGACCTGGCCTTGTAGGGACGCCATCATCGAGGCACACTAGTGTGTGGTAGAGACCCTTTGGGTCGTCGGGAGCTTGGGATGCAGTGTCCGGGGTGTAACGCGGAAAACCCAGCAGGTGCCAAGTTCTGTGGAGGATGTGGTGCAAGGCTAACGCGGGTGTGCCCTCAGTGCGGTGCTGCACTGCCCCTGGGTTCTGAAGTGAAATTCTGCTTCGAGTGCGGGACTGAGGTGCGACCTCCTGCTGAACCGCCTACAGAGCCGTCTGATGCCGTTGGGGAGCGCCTCCAACGCCTGGTGCCCAGGGAGTTCGCTGATCGGCTGCTGGCGACGCGCGGGCAGGTGCAGCGCGAGCGCCGGATGGTGACTATCCTCTTCTCCGACGTTAAGGGCTCGACCGCCATGGCGGAGGCACTGGACCCGGAAGAGGTCATGGAGATCATGGACGGGGCCTTCGAGGTGCTCATCGAGCCAATTATGCGGCACGAGGGGACGTTGGCGCGGCTGATGGGCGACGCGGTGCTGGCGTTCTTTGGGGCCCCGATCTCTCACGAGGACGACCCAGAGCGGGCGTGCTGGGCGGCGCTGGAAATCGTGGAGGGCGCAAGGGAGTACGGGGAGAGGCTGGAGCGGGAGCGTGGCATCGAGGGCTTCAATGTACGGGTGGGGATCAACACCGGGCTGGTGGTGGTCGGCGAGGTCGGGTCGGACCTGCGGGTGGAGTACACGGCGATGGGCGACGCCATCAATCTTGCTGCCCGGATGGAGCAGAATGCGCCGATTGGGGGGATTCTGATCGCGCACGACACGTACCGGCACGTACGCGGGGTGTTCGACGTGCTGTCCCAGGAACCACTGACCGTGAAGGGGAAGGCGGAGCCGGTGCGGACGTATCTGGTCCAACGGGCCAAGCCGCGCGCGTTTCGGAAGGCGGTCCGCGGGGTTGAGGGCATCGAGACCCGCATGATCGGGCGCCAGGCGGAGCTGGCACGCCTCCAGGAGGCCTTTCACACGGCCGCGGAGGACGGCGAGCTGCAGATGGTGACGGTGGTGGGCGAGGCCGGCGTGGGCAAGTCCCGCCTCCTGCACGAGTTCGACAACTGGGCCGAGCTGTTACCGGAGACCTTCTACTATTTCAAGGGCCGGGCCCTGCAGGAGATGCAGAGTCTGCCGTACTCGCTTCTCCGATCCCTGTTTGCCTTCCGGTTCCAGATCGAGGACTCCGACCCCGTGGCAGTGGTTCAGGAGAAGCTGGAGGAGGGTGTCGAGGCCGCCCTGGGCGAGGGCGAGGAGAGCAGCCAAGCCCGCAGGGCCGCCCACTTCATCGGCCACCTGGTCGGCTATGAGTTACGGGAGAGCCCGCACCTGGAGGGCGCCCTGGATGACCCGAGAGAGACCAGGGATCGGGCGCTTGGCTACCTCGCCGGCTACTTCGCGGCATCGGCCTCCGAGAACCCTGTGCTGGTGCTCCTGGAGGACCTGCACTGGGCTGATGACAGCTCGCTGGATGCGCTAAACCAGTTGGCCCTGGCCCTGGTCGATGAGCCGGTGATGATCGCCTGTGCCGCCCGGCCCGGGCTGTTCGAGCGTCGCCCTCGTTGGGGCGAGGGACAGGCCTTTCACCGCCGGCTTCCCCTGGAGCCGCTGACGAAACGGAACACGCGTCGCCTGCTGGAGGAGATCCTCCAGAAGGTCGATGACGTGCCCGAGACACTGAGCGACCTGGTGGTGGCTGGGGCGGAGGGCAACCCCTTCTTCGTCGAAGAGCTGATCAAGATGCTGGTCGAGGACGGCGTGATCGTCAAGGGGGAGGAACGCTGGCGGGTGGAGCCGGCGCGGCTGAGCGAGGTACGCGTGCCCCCCACCCTCCGGGGTGTACTCCAGGCGCGCCTTGACCGCCTCTCCGTTCAGGATCGAACGGTGTTGCAGCAGGCATCGGTGGTGGGGAGGCAGTTCTGGGACCGCGCGGTGGTCCACATTAGCGAGTCTGCGGCCCAGGGTACCGGCGAGGAGGAGGTGCTGGAAACCCTGTCCGATCTACGCGCCCGCGAGATGGTCTTCCAGCGGGAGACGACGGCCTTCGCCGGCGCCGAGGAGTACGTGTTCAAGCATAACGTGCTACGGGAGGTCACGTACGAGAGCCTGTTGAAGCGGCTGCGCCGGATCTACCACGGCCTGGTGGCCGACTGGTTGATAGAGCAAGGGGGCGAGCGGGCCGGCGAGTACACCGCCCTGATCGCTGACCACCTGGAGCAGGCAGGGCGCGGCGAGGAGGCCGCAGCCTACCTGGTTGAGGCGGGCGACAGGGCGCGCGGGCTGTATGCGCACGTGGAGGCGGTGGGTGCCTACGAGCGGGCGTTGGCGCTGCTGAAGCACCTAGAAGATCAAGTAGGGGCGGCCAGGGTGTTGATGAAGCTTGGCCTGGTCTACCACTCAGCGTTCGACTTCGCAAAGTCACGCCAGGCCTACGACGAGGCCTTTGCCCTCCAGCAGGCCGCCGGAGGAGCGCGCGTTGATCCCGCGGCGACTGCACAACGCGTGCTCAATGGAGCGGTCTTCCCCCCGACGACACTGGACCCGACGTTGGCCGACGACACAGCCTCCTGCATGTTTGTCGACCAGTTGTTCAGCGGGCTGGTGGAACTGACACCCGAACTGGACGTGGTGCCGGACGTGGCCGTCCGGTGGGAGGTGCTGGACAGCGGTCGCAGATACGTCTTCCGCCTGCGTGACGACGCGCGCTGGAGCGATGGTGTGCCGGTGTCGGCCGGTGACTTCGAATTCGCTTGGAAACGGGTGCTGGACCCGGCCACCTCTTCGCGGAACGCGAGGCTGCTGTACGGCATACACGGCGCCAGGGACTTCCACCAAGGGCAGCTTACTGACCCCGATCAGGTGGGCGTTCGGGCCCTAGATCGCCTTACGCTGGAGGTGCTGCTGGAGCGACGGTCTGGCTACTTCCTTTACCTGATGACCCACTCGACCGCGTATCCGGTACCGCGGCACGCTGTGCGCGCCCACGAAGACGCGTGGCCGCATCCAGACCACATCGTAACTAACGGCCCCTTTACCATCGATGCCTGGCGCGAGGAGTCCGTGGTGCTGAATCGGAGGCCCGATTACCGCGGCCGCTTCGCCGGCAACCTCAAGCAAGTACATCTCTCCCTCGTGCCCACTGCCAACTGGGCGAGGGGCCTTGCGCTGTACGAGGCCGATGAGATCGACCTCCTGCATCTGATGGACACCCCTGTA
>JASFVG010000347.1:0-5331 GCA_050049955.1 Anaerolineae bacterium
AACTCGATCGTCTGGTGGGTGCTGTGCAGATAGGGGGGTGAGGTATCGCGGTCGCGGATCACCTGCCGCAGGTTAGCCAGGGCATTTCGCAGGCTGCTCCGGGCCGAGCGTTCGGGGTACCCGGGCCACAGCAGCCCGGCTAGCGCCTCGCGGCGGTGGGGGCGGTCGGGCGACAGGGCCAGAAAGGCCAGCAGAGCCCGCACCTTGTCCGAGGCAAAGCCGGACACCGGCTCTGCGTCGAGAAGGACCTCAAGCGGTCCCAACGTGCAAATCGACAGATGCGGCATGCTCTCCCTGCGCCGCTAGGGGATTCACCCACGTTGTCCCCATGATACATCTCGAAGGCAGAATGGTCAACCTGGCCTTGCGTTCGCTTTGCGCTCGCTTTGCGCTGTCTGTGCGCCGGTATGCTACACTGTCCCTAGTGAGGAGCCTGGCGGCACACCCGGTTGACGGAGAAGCCTATGAACCATCAACAGCGGTACCTTTCCTACCTCCTGCGCATGTGGCAGGAAAGCGTCGAATCTGCGCCCGGTGACACGCCTGGCGAACCGCCGGTGTGGCGGGCCTCCGTCGAAAGCCCGCACAGCCATACGGTACAAGCCTTTGCCGGTCTCGACGAGTTGTTCGCCTTCTTGCGGGAACAGGTCGACTTGGAACCGCCCCAGTCCGGCGCTGCGGCGGATGGGAAGTACAATCAGAGAGGAGGTAGTGAGATGAATAGGACGCTGGTGCTAGTGGTCGTCATCGCCGCGGTGGTTGTTGCTGCGGTCGCGGTGGGGGCAGTTCTGCTGCCATCTGGGGATGCAGAACCAATGGCTGTGGAAGGGAGTTGGGCATGGGAGATCACCAGCGATAGCGCCACGAGCGCGGGCGACAAGGTGTTCTCGAACGGAACAAGCGCGGGAACCTGGGAAGGGCTCTTCGAAGGGACGTCGACGGGGCAGTGGAGGTCGCGTTCTGGCCCCACGGGTCCGAGGCAGTGGGAAGAAACGATCACGTTTGAGGGTTCCGTGGAAGACGAGACGGGAAAGCAGCACCACGGGACGCTGGAGATTCTCTACGTCGGGGAGGCGCCAGACCGCGAGTCCGGTACCGAAGGGACCTGGGAGATCATTGCCGGGGAAGGCGAGCTGGAACGCTGCCATGGGCATGGGACTTTCAAGGCTTCCCCCCGAAAAAGCGACCCAGAAATCGACTATACGGGCCAGATCTACTTCGAACCCCAACCGTTTTGGCGCTTCTGGTGAGGGGGAAGTGGGACTCGAAGGAGGTGATGCTTGCACCTTGTTCGTCAGCTGGCATTGAGACCGCTCGATTGTTGAATATGAGGCCTGGAAGTGATGAAAACGAGGTCACTGGTCCTGATCACGGCGCTGGTAGCCGCATCCTTGCTCGTGTCGAGTTCAGCCTTTGCAGCACAGCCCAGTGCGTCTGGGGCCATCAAATGCGTTCTGGACATTGAGTATGATGAATATGAACCCGAGACCTATCATTGGCTCGGGACAGTCAGCCGACCCGAGTGCAGCGTCGCAGGGACAATCAGATTCGATGCAGTTCCAGAGGAGTACCCTGAGCCAGACAAAACGATGCACTTCGTTGAGGAACGTACCATCTGGCCAGACGGTGGCGGCGAGATCCGCGGAAAGAACTGAGGCGTCTGGAATATGTCGACCTTCAAGTTCAGGGCTCATGGCTGGGTCAGGGACGCGTCGGACGAATGGGCACACCTGATTGGCTATCAGTATCATGAAATGGGCAAGACGTCCAATCCGGCCGATGGTCTACCACTAACTGCCCCAGACGGGAAAATGACACTCGCGCCGGCAAGCCGGCCGTCGCACGCCTTGCCCTAGAACTCGATGCCCATTGACCCGCTAGCAGGGAGCTTGAAGTAGCGCCGCAGGGGCATGGATCCCGCTGCGTATCACGATGACTACCTCAAGGCCCTACCTACTGTAGGGCTTTGAGGTTCCTTCGGTAGCGGCGAGCAAGGGTGGGAGCGCGTCACTATGGTGACCAACCCGTGGTGAGCTGATCGCCGATGCATCTGACCACCTGCTCGAACCGAATGAATGTCCCGAGCATCAAGCCTACTGCCCAGGTGCATCTATGATGCCCGACAGCAAGTTCGGACGCCGACTGTCATAGGCAAGTGGCTCTCAGCTCCTCTTCCTTGGCGAAGACGTGCTCTGGCTCTTTCGAGGGAGCCCCGGCAAGCGCAGCCAGACAGGTAGCCGACTTGGCGGATTTCGCATCTCACGAAGCAACGGTCCGATTCGGGGTTTCGATGGCAGACGAGCACGTAGGAGGCAGATATAGAAGACGGCAGATTCTCATCGTCAATTTGACAGAGGGAGTCGACGACAGGTGTGGGGCGGAGACGTAGGGAATCACTGGGGCAGGGCGAGCCAACGAATCTCGAGATGCCTTGCTATGATGCCTCCATCAGCAGGTTGGCTGCGCACGCTGTTGGCAGAGAGAACGATGAACCAGCGAAGGCGATACCCGTCCTAGCTGGTGTGTCCGTGGCAGGAACGCAGTGCTGATCCACCGCTGGTGCGAGCGTGGCTTGAGGGCCTGCAAGACGGTGACCGCCTAGGCTTTGCGAGTCTGGCGGCGTCTTTGCCTGTCGAGAAGAAGGGACCCCTTCGATTTCGTCGGGCCTTGAGCGCTCAGATGAGAGCGGACGGCAGCCGTCTGTCACAGCAGAACAGCGTGGGTCGTACATCCTTCAGGCGCGACGAGCCCCTGTTCCGGGATCTCTCATAAGCTCGCGCCGACTAGCACGGTTTCGCAGGACTGGTGGTGAGCACCAGGAGCGGTTCGCGCTCAGGCTGACACCGTGTCGTGAGGCTTCCTCTCGCGGCAGAAGACAATGGCCAATAGGGTATTGCTGGTCAGCAGGATGCGCGTATGGTCACGAGGGCGAGCCAGCCTGACTTGCCGAAGTCAGAAAACCGGTGTACAAACCTCGTGCTGGAGGCAGTCTAGTCTGCGGCCTCATCGATGCTAGGCCTGTCAAACCGGAGAGCGAAGGGTAGAGCGCAGGCGTACCCTTAACGGTCTCATGATAGTCGCTGTAGGTACCCGCACAGGATTGAGGTTGCGGACCAGAAGGCTGCAGGTTCAAATCCTGCCGAGGGTACTCGAACCCACCCGTTTCAGGGTGCATTTGTCTTTGTCGCACCAGGCCCGCGGCTCACCAAAGCCCACCCGATGCAACGGGTCCGAGGCGTAAAGGTGAAGATCCAGGCGTCGGTCACCTGGCAGGCGTGGCCCGAACCCACAAGGTGCAATGCAGCGACACCCCCCTTGGCAGCCGCTCCCGCACGTGTATACTTCCAAGCAGCGACGGGACGAAGCCCAGAACTGATCGCGTCCATCGAAGGACGCCGCTTCATCGCCAGAGCCAGTCGCCACCGCTGAACGATGCAACAAGGCCGGACCCGACAGGGCCTGGGCCACGTGCGGCACACCAGCAGCTCACCGAACGGAGGCAACCAATGAAAACCGTGGTGCTCGCGGCCCCCTTGCTGGCCGCACTCTCCCTCGTGACAGTGGCGGCATCGGCATTGCCCGTCGCGTCCCCGGCGGACACCATTGTCGTCAATAGCGCAGCTGACAGCGGTACCGGCACGCTGCGCCAGGCGTTGCTGGATGCGCAGGAGGGCGACACCATCACCTTCGACACGGCCCTCTTCCCTCCCACAGCACCGGTCACCATCTCCATTGCCAGCGAACTGCCCGACATCAACGCCAACAACCTGACGCTGGATGCCAGCAACGCCGGGGTGACCCTTGATGGCAGCCACCTGTCGGGAGACTGGCAGAGGGGCTTGAAGATCGTGTCCTCGCAGGGCAGCACTGTCCGGGGTTTGCAGATCGCCAATTTCACCGGCCCCGCCATTGATATTACCGGCGAAGCGACTAACAATGTCATCGGCGGGGATCGCTCTATCGGCAGCGGGCCGTTCGGCCAGGGCAATCAGTTCATTCGCAACGCCATCGGCGTCAGTCTGGCCACCACGGGAACGACGCTCAACACCATCACGGGCAATCTGATGGGGACGGACTCCACCGGCGCTGCCCAATGGGGCAATGAGTGGAGCGGGGTGTGGATATGCGAGGGGGCCAATGGCAACACTATAGGGCCGGACAATGTCATCGCCCACAACGGCCAGGCCGGCATCTTCATGGAGGGCGCTGATACACGTCACAACACCATAACACAGAATAGCATTCATGACAACGCTTGGTGGGGCATTAGACTCGACATTGGTGCCAATGCGAGACTGATGTTCCCCAGCATCTTGGACTTTGACCTTCCCGCGGGTACCGTGACCGGCGCCACGTGTGCCAACTGCACGGTTCAGGTATTCTCTGACGCCAGCAACGAGGGCGCGATCTATGAGGGCCATGCAGTAGCCGATAGCAGAGGCGTCTTTGTCTTCGACAAAGGCGCTGCTTTCTCTGGCCCGTACCTGACAGCCACGACCACCGATTTGAACGACAACACCAGTCCATTCTCAGCGCCCGTATCAGGTGCGAGCAGATCGTTGAGCCTCCAAAGAGGGAACCATCTGGCAAGGACCCAGGTTCAGCCCAAGCATTCGGAAGAACTCGCAGATAACCGCATGGGAATGGGGGCAGCTTTCAACAAGAGCAGCCTCACATGGGACTGGGTCGAAAGAAGCAAGAACCGCGTAGGCATCAAGTGGGCGCTGGCGCTGACGATCGATTACCTTGAATGGCCTGAGGTGCCGGGCAACGACGGCTATTCGGAATACAACATCGACCCGGCCATCGACCACGCGGTAAACGAACTGCACGATCTCGGCTTCGAGATCATCTACTCTCTGGCCTCTTGGGATGAGGAGATCGAACTGGAGGAGTGTTACGCCAGGTTCAAGAAAGAGGAAGAGATCCAGCGCTACCTTGACTACATTCAGTGGTTGGTCCACAACTTCAAGGACCGCATCCCAACCTACGAAATGATCAATGAGCCCCGCTTTGAGGAATGCCGCCCCGAATTCGACCAGCAGAACATCGAGTTGGAGGACTATATCGAGGTGACTAGACGTGTCATCCAGACCATCCGCCAGGAGTATCCAGAGGCCAAGATTGTGGTCGGCCCCACCGTCCTGTCCCAGCAAAACGACTACCTGATGGGCATACTAGAGTCTGATCTGATGCCGCTTGTGGATGGTGTTTGTACTGACCCCCAAAAACTGGACAGGTCCGATAGTTCACATAGACTCTGTCCGAAGGGGGAAACAGAATGGCAAAGCGACGGAGATTCACACCCGAGTTCAAGGCCCAGGTGGTGCT
>JASFVG010000348.1:0-5327 GCA_050049955.1 Anaerolineae bacterium
CCATCCCGTCGAACCCGGCATCGTCCATCCGCCCCACGAAGATGGAAGCATAGCTTGCCCCAGACCTGGCTACCAAGAACGCCTGATTAGCTGAGAAGATTAGCGTGGCGTTGATCCGTCCGTTCGGCCAGGAGGATATCTCCTGCATCGCTTTCAGCCCCTCCGAGGTAGTAGGTATCTTGACGAAGACATGCTCCGACCAGGAGAGGATCTCGCGCGCCTCTTCAATCATCCCGGGCGCGTCAGTGCTGACCACCTCGGCACTCACCGGCCCCTGCACGACGTCCACGATCTTAAGCGTGTTCGCCTTGAGGTCGGCGGTTCCAGCCTTCATCATCAGCGAGGGATTGGTGGTCACGCCATCGAGTACGCCCCAACTTGCCGCCTCGCGAATCTGATCCAGATCCGCTGTGTCCACAAAGATCCGTGCCATTGCCTGTTTCTCCTCCTTCTACTCAGCTATTCGTTCGACGAAATGCGGCCCTCCCAGCGCGTAGGTTTGGACCAGTATGCGAGCTGTCTTGACGACCATTTCTGTCGTGTCAATGACCTCTTGCGGCGACGCACCGAGCGCCACCAGGCCGTGGTTCTGCAGTAGTACCACGCGTGGTGGCTCCCCCTGGCAGTCGATGTACGACCGCAGAGCTGCCTCCACAGCCCACGCCAGGGGCTGTCCTGACGCTACGAATGGAACGAAGAGTGGCTCCCCGCCGGCCAGCGACTCCGCCGGCGAGATCGACCGGGTGAAGGCCTTCTCGGCATCGCGCGCGCACATAATGGCGTTGATGGCCGTCGGGTGCGTGTGGCCGACAAACGTAGCGCCACCTAGCGTCAGGCAGAGTGCGTGAAGAGCCGTCTCAATGGATGGAGCAATGCGCACACTCGGCACGGCCCTGGCGAAGGCGAGATGTGTCCGATACATCCACTCAGCGAGAGGTCCGGCGTCGAGTAGGGCCAAGACATCAGTGAGTCGCACCCGAACGAAGGCATGCTGATCAACGTCGGCCATGCGACTGCCGCTCCCCTTGACCCAGAAGGTGTCTTCGTCGGCGCGCGCTGAGGTATTGCCCTCACTCAGGATGACGTAGTCGCGCTCACGCTTGCCCAGCTGGCGCGTCATGCCTACTAGCTGACTGAGCGGGCTATCCATACATTCCTGCTCCCGTTGAACTTGCGAAGTGTACCACAGGACAGGTTGCCGGCAAGCGTTGGTGCGATAGGGCTTCTGTCGCGTCCACCAGACCAATGGCATTCGTGCCACGTGACAGGGCGCTCTTGACCACCGACCAGTGCGCTTGTATAATGCAGGCGATTCAGAGAAGGTCCCCCCTCGTGGAAGCCTTGAACGAAAGGAGCTGCTTCCAGACGATGGACCCGATTCGAGCCTCCGTCGTGACCATCAGCGACAAAGGCTACGCAGGTCAGCGTGAAGACGTCAGCGGGCCCCTACTGGTCCGCCTGTTGCGGGACCTGGGCGCCGAAGTGCTGCACCAGACGGTCGTGCCGGACGAGCAGGAAGCGATCACCCGTCTCCTGACGAGGTTGGTAGACGAGGCCTCCGAGAAGCGCTCCGAGGATGCGGCCCTGGATTTGGTCGTGACCACCGGTGGCACGGGCGTGACGCCGCGTGACGTGACGCCAGAGGCTACGAAGTCCGTCATTGAGTTGGAGGTGCCCGGGATACCTGAGGCCCTGCGGTTCACGGGATACGACAAGACGCCCCTTGCCGCTATCTCGCGGGGCGTCGCCGGCATCCGCGGCCGGACATTGATTATCAACCTCCCCGGGAGTCCGAATGCAGTTCGAGACGGTATGGAGACGCTGGCACCCATCCTGCCGCACGTGATCAGGATGATTCGAGGCCAGGATACCGAGCACCATACCAAGCATCATGACAAGCATCATCACGGCAATGAATCGTAGCGTGTTCGACGAACGGCGTGCTGTGTTGAGCGTCGAGGAGGCACAAGAGACCATCCTCTCGACGGTGCAGGTGTTGGAGGTGGAATGCGTGCCCCTGCTTGCGGCTGTTGGACGGGTACTGGCTGAGGCGATCTCGGCCGATCGGGACATCCCTCCAATAACCAACGCCGCGATGGACGGGTACGCCGTGCGAGGCGCAGAGGTGGCGCGCGGTTCGCTCCACCTTCACGTGGTGGGCCAGGTGGCAGCGGGTCATGAGGCGGACGTCGCCGTCGGTCCAGGCGAGGCGGTTCGCATCATGACCGGGGCACCGATTCCGCCAGGAGCCGATACGGTGGTGCGGTTTGAAGACACGCGTGTAGACGGCAACCACATTACGGTATTCGAGCCGCCGGTACCAGGCGAAAACGTCCGTCAGGCCGGCGAGGACGTGCAGGCAGGCCAGCAGGTGCTGGAACCAGGCACGCTGCTGCGGCCTCAGGAGATCGGGATGCTCGCGGCAGTAGGTCGGATGGAGGCAGCCGTATTCCGTCGCCCGCGGGTGGCGATCCTGGGAACCGGCGACGAGGTTGTGTCCCCAGCAGAGACACCAGGTCCCAGTCAGATCCGCGACGCCAATTCCTACGCGATCGCCGCACAGGTGCAGCGGTGGGGTGGCGTGGCGATGATTCTCGGCGTGGCCCGCGACCAGGAGAAACTTGTGCGGCAGGGCATTCGGCAGGCGCTGGAGCTTAAGGCAGACTTCATCATCACCTCGGGCGGCGTCTCCGTCGGTGACTTTGACCTTGTGAAACAGGTGATGGATGCCGAGGGTGAGATGCACTTCTGGTCGCTGAATATGAAGCCTGGGCGCCCGATGGCCTTCGGGGCTGTGGAAGGGATTCCCTTGCTGGGGTTGCCCGGCAACCCGGTCGCGGCCATGATCAGCGCGGAGCTCTACGCACGCCCGGCGCTCCTGAAGATGCAGGGCCACACGGATTGGAGCCGTCCTTCGGTGCGAGCGCAGCTCACCCACCCCATCGAGCGCAAGGATGGTCGTCGTCACTACTTGAGGGTTGCCCTGCGCGAGACCAGCCGTGGCTATGAGGCCACGCTTACAGGTGATCAAGGCTCGGGCATCCTCAAGTCCATGGTACAGGCTGATGGGCTGGCCGTGATCCCCGAAACGGCCCGCAAGCTCCCCGCGGACTCGGAGGTCGAGGTAATCCTGCTGCATTAGCAGGAGCCACATATCCGTCGAACCGTGAGGCTCTCACCGGGAATGAAACCAACGCGCATTCTCGCCGTCGATGTAGGTGCTGGCACCCAGGACATCCTGCTTTGGGAGGCCGATCAACCTATGGAGAATTGCGTCAAGCTCGTGCTCCCGTCCTGGACCAAGATCCTCGCGAGACGGGTCAGGAAGGCCACGCAGGATGGTCAACCAGTCTACCTGACCGGCAACCTGATGGGAGGGGGGCCGATTGTCAGCGCGATGAAACGCCACCTGCACGCCGGCCATCCGGTCTACACTACCCCTCGCGCTGCACTGACGATCCGGGACAATCTGGACCAAGTGCGCGACCGGGGATACACGGTTCTCGAGGGAGGTGAGAGTCCCCCAGATTTGGCAGACGCGGTTACCTTGCGGACCCACGATATCGACCTAGAGGCTCTGGAGGATGCTTTGGCCGCCTTCGACGTCACCCTCCCGGAGACCGTCGCGGTTGCGGTGCAGGACCACGGCGAATGCATGGTGGGCTCCAATCGCCAGTTCCGCTTCCAATTGTGGCGCCAGTTTGTCGACGGCGGTGGCCAAATCATCGATTTGGCCTTCCGCGAGCCACCGGCGTGCTACACGCGAATGCTCGCAGTGCAGCAGGACGCACCGGGGGCGGTGGTCATGGACACGGGCCCTGCGGCGCTGTGGGGCATCCTGGAGGACGAGCGTGCCGCCGCCCACCGCGAGGAGGGCTTCATCCTGGTCAACATCGGCAACCAGCACACGCTGGGCGTTCTCTTGAGGGGCGAGCGCATCCTCGGGCTGTTCGAGCACCACACGGTGCTGATGGACAGGAAGAAACTTCAGGGACTGGTAGAGAGCTTGCAGGCAGGTGAGCTGAGTAACGAGCAGGTCTTCGCAGACAACGGACACGGAGCCACGATTCACTCAGACTACGTTCCTGGTTCCGGGTTCGACTTCGTGGCGGTGACAGGGCCGCAGCGCCAAATGGCCGAGGGAATGGGCTACGCGTTTGCAGCACCGTACGGGGACATGATGCTCACCGGTTGCTTCGGGCTGGTAGCTGCCACGCGAAGGCTCTTAGAGAGCTGAGGGAAGGGCCCTGCCTAGCGGTCCCCTCAACGCGTTCGCGACAGAAAGAGCTGTCCCAGGCCCACTGGACAGAGCGGGCGCGTGGCCGCCCCACCGCATGGTGAGGACAGGTCAACAGGTTGGGCAGCGTGCCCACTCGACAAGGTGACAATATGGTCAAGAAGCCGATCAAGAACTACCTCATGGACATGGACGGCGTCCTGGTCAGTGGGCGTAGCATGGTTTCCGGAGCCGACACGTTCATCCGACGGCTCAAGGAGCGGGGAGCCGAGTACCTGGTCCTGACGAACAACCCGCTCTATACGCCGAAAGATCTAGCGCACCGCCTGACCGCCATGGGGCTCGATGTTCCCGCCGAGCGCATCTTCACCTCCGCAATGGCCACGGCGAGCTTCCTGCAGGCGCAGAAGGCCGAGGGAACAGCCTTTGTCATCGGCGAGAGCGGGCTTACCGAGGCTGTCCACGGCGTCGGCTATGTGATCACAGAGCTGGATCCGGACTACGTGGTGTTAGGCGAAACCCATTCGTACAACCTGGGGCGCATTACCGCGGCAATCCGGCTGATAGCCGACGGTGCGCGGTTCATTGCTACCAATCCAGATCCGTCAGGGCCGACTGAGGATGGGATCGCACCCGCCTGCGGGGCGATGGCGGCGCTGATTGAGACGGCGAGCGGAAAGAGCCCCTTCTTTGTCGGCAAGCCCAACCCACTCATGATGCGCACGGCCCTGAATTACCTAGACGTCCATTCCGAGGACACGGTGATGATCGGCGACCGCATGGACACAGACATCGTGGCTGGGGTGGAGAGCGGCATGGAGACGATACTTGTGCTCTCAGGCGTGACAGATCGAGAGGACGTGGATCGGTATCCCTACCAGCCAACCCGCATCGTCCAGTCTGTTGGCGAGATCGAGGTGTGACCCAATGCGTCGACGCCCTGTGGCTCACGACGCCTAGCTGCTCGAGGGCAAGGCGCCAAAGATGGAACGAGTAGTCGTTGGACGGCGACAGCTTCGGGGAAATAGCCTACTCTGGCCCAAGTGGGCGGCGTAGTGATCCTGTGAGCGGGGATTGCGCGCCGCGTGGA
>JASFVG010000349.1:0-5307 GCA_050049955.1 Anaerolineae bacterium
GAGTGGCCTGAGACATTGGTGCCCGTCCCGTTTGCAGGACACTTGTGGTTCCTCCAGTATCTGTTCCTGATTTCGCTCGCGACGCTGCCGCTTCTCCTATACCTGAGGACATCGAACGGCCGGCGAATGATCGCCAGGATCGCAGATACGTGCGACTGTAGCGGTGGGATATTCCTCTTCGCGGTACCGCTGGCCGTGGCTCTCGCGGGATTCCGGGGGCTCTTCGAAGCTCAGAGAAGCTGGGCTGACCTGGCATGGTATGGCACCTACTTCGTCATAGGCTACATCCTGGCCGCAGACCACAGGCTAACGCGCAGCGTCGTTAGACACAGCTGGGTTTGCTGCGGCCTGTGGGTTTTCGGCTTCGTCGGCGGGATAGGTTTCCTGGTCCTGGCGGTGGATTACGATCCGGTTCCTGGCAGACAGTCGTTCTCGGTAATCTACTTGCTGTACCAGGCCGTGTGGAGCGTGACGAGCTGGAGTGCAGTCGTGTTCGTTCTCAGCCTAGGGGCCAAGTACCTGAACAGAGATCATTCGGCGCTCACCTCCGCCACCGAGGCCGTGCTTCCGTTCTATCTTCTCCACCAGACAGTGATCCTCGCTGTGGGCTTCTTCGTCGTCCGCTTCAGCCTGACACTCCTGTCCAAGTTGATGCTCGTCATCGCGATCTCCTTCCCGATAACCGTGGCGCTGTGCGAGCTGCTGGTCAGGCCCTTCAACGCCGCGCGATGCCTGTTTGGTATGAAGGCCACGACAAGGCCGAGGGCAGTCCTGGGCGCTCTGTCCGGTCGGGCTGCGCCTTGACCCAGGAGTAGAAGGTCGGAAAGGTTGTGCGTGGTGCGGTGCTTCGTTGCGGATGTGTTGATTGGGCGGTCAACACACGTGCCCACGGATGGTGCTCAACCTGTCAGTGCCGGCCCATCCACCGGGCAGGACGCCTTGAATGAGGTGTCACCTTGACCGGGGCCAGTCGATCCAGGTGGGTGAGGGGGCTCGGGCTGGCCAGCGGCGTCCTGCTGCTATTGCTCGTCGCAGGCGGCGCCGGGTGGCAGATGCTTAGGACTTACTTCGTTCACCGGTATCACCGCGAAACCTGCGAACCGGAAGAGCTAAGCGCAGGAACCGTGGGCAGCTTCCCAGAACAACACCACCTGGAGAACGTGCCTTGGATCGCCACACGCGAGTGGTACTGCCAGGCCAACAGCTTGGCGATGGTCGCTGCGCAGCACGGGATGGATGTGCCCACGGCCCGTTGCAGCTTCCTGATGGGCTTCACATACGGCGCGAGCGCAGTGCCGGGAAGCGTGCTGGTCCAGTTCTTTGCCGAGCCTGAAGCTGGCCTGGCAGTGGCTGCTCCATACCTTGGGCTGCGGCGACGCTATACCACCACCGATGATGCGAAGCTGTTCCTCGATGCGCTGCGCTTTCATGTGTCGCAGGGCAGGGCGGTGAGGCTTGGCCTGGATGCGGCCGTGCTGTACGGCCTGGAAGGTCAGCTACCGCACAGCGAGGTTCTGGTGGGCTATGACGACAAGGGGTTTAGATACTACGAAACGGTGTGCCTGCCCGAGTTCCGGTGCGAGCCGGGTCACCGGCCGCCTGGAGAGGAGGGACTATGGATGTCTGACGCCAAGCTGCTGGCTGCCGTCCGCAGCCAGTCGAGGATGTTTTCCTATCCATGGCGCTACTCCCTCACCGTCTTCGACAAAGCGCAGCTGCAGGATGACTTGAAGCCGATCTGGATGCGCAACGGTAGGCTGCTCATCGGAGGGGCACAGTATGGCCCGCGACAGGGCGCGGATGCAATTGAGGAACTGGCGGCGAACATCGAGAAGCGTGGCCCGAGAGTGGACGCGCTGGGCGTTCGTACGGCGCTCGAGGCAGCGGTGTTCACGCGACTCGACAACGCTGCATACTTGCCAGGTGCCTTCTCCGGTGAGGCCGATGTCGAGCAGGCCGCTGAGCTCCTCAAGCGGGCGGGCGGGCACTACGCGGACGCCAGGATGGCTCTCGGCGACGGCATCGCCGACCGGGCAGAGGCAGATTGGATTGCCGCTAACCTGCGGGATGCGGCAGCCGCGGAGCGAGAAGTGGGCGAGATCTTCTTGGCTCGAGGGCGGTAGGATTCATAGAGGCAAGCGGTTGCATGCCGGAGCCGTACGCCGGCTCGAGGGTTCGAGCTGGTTGAGGACGATACAGGGCGACCGCTACAACATTCGTCGTAGGCCCTATACAATGGGCGTGGAGGAGGACCGTCCGAGAGACGGTCCTTTTTGCGTATGGAGGATCAACGCTTCTGCGGATGACGTCAGCGCTCGTGCCTGATACACTGACAACAGTCCACGAATCCCCGTGGAGAGGTCAGTGCATCGCTGCCGCCGAGGACCCATTAGCAGAGGAGACGATGGTGCGGGTCGATGCGCGTCCTCGTCCTGGAGAAATCTGAGGGCCCACGTTGAGGTTGGGATAAGCAGCTAGTGGCAATGGGCGCTAACGCCGTCAGCTACACCGCCATCGGGTTCACCCTTGAACTGGCGAGTCGGGTCAAGAACCTGCAACCCGCCGTCGCAGCGCCCGTCGTCATCCTAGCTGATGTGGACGGAACTGGTCGCGGAGCATTCGTCGAGGGCCAGGAGCCGACAGTGGTTGACTGGGGGACTGGCGCCATTGCGGTGGTGCGGGCGTTCGATTGAGACTTGGGCGCGGTGTGGAGCGGCATTCTGGTTGAGCATTGGCCCGGGGACGCTGATGATTCTGCGGATGGGTGCACTTCAAGTCAGGTGGCTTGACAGGGGGATACGTTGATGCGGCACGATCGGTGCACAGAGCGGTGCCTGAGGCTGGCGAGCATAGTCGGTGTCCCAGTGGCGTTGTTCGTACTCTCTCTCGCCATCGGTTGTAGAGGCATGGGGGAAGGGGCGACGGCGCCCGTGACGAACGCGCTGTCACACTCCGAATCAGCAGAGCTGCCTACGACGTGGGGCATCGAGACTCCCGGCACTGCGCCTGCCTGTCCGCCTGCCAGAGGCGACGGAACCGTCTCTCCCGCCCTGTCCATCTACTCGGTCACGTTTGTGGTGAACGGCGCTGAGCGGGTGGTGCGAGCCGGCGAGACACTGCCGGCATGGCCAGGTGATGAAGTACAGGTGCTGGAAGCGACCATCTGCACGGGATCCTTCGCTGGACCTGGCGGAGAGGCCTGCGTCGATCTTCAACCGGAGGACGGAAGCAAAGCGTCGATCACCTCGCAACACCTGGGGACTCACACAGCGAGGGTGGCACCGGGCTTCACTTCCATTCGAGGTCCAGGCGACAAGTGGATCATCAGCGAAGATTGGAGGCGAGTCTCCGTCGTGTTGAACCACTGGCCCGCGCAGGAAACCGAGGATCTCGACTGCGCGAATGGAGGGTGCGAGCGTGATGACCGGATCACCATCGGACTTCCGTGAGGGGATGCGAGCAGTTTTCGCGGCGAACGGCGACAGAGCCTGATCGGCGAAAAGAGATGCTGCGAGAAGAAAGAAGTGTGCAAGCATCGATTGTCCTCTTGCTCGTCCTTGCGACTGCATGCGCTGTGAATGCACCGACGCCGTCCCCCACCTCGGGCCCCGTCGCGACGTCCAGCAAGCCCTGGACGGAGCAGGAGGTCTCGTTCACCTTCGGTTCGAATGACCTGCACGGGATCCTCACTCTGCCTACCGGTGAAGGGCCTTTCCCGGCGATTGTGCTCATTTCCGGCTCGGTCCACGCGTCCACACGGGCTCGGAGTGGCGCAACGTCCCGGTACTTCCTGGATCATGCTCGAAGGATGGTGCTAGAGGGTTTCGCCGTGCTGCGATATGACCCGCCGGGCGTTGGCCAGTCAACGGGCACGCGGGGTTTCGAGTCTCTGGAAACCCGGACTGACGAGGCGATGGCTGCCCTCAAGTACCTCCAATCAAGGCCAGAGATCCAGTCCGACCGGGTTGGCCTGTGGGGGGTGAGCCAGGGTAGCTGGGTGATCGCAATGGCGGCGGCTGCCTTTCCCGAAGACGTGGCGTTCATCATCTCCGATTCTGGGTCCGGGGTGTCGGTGGCAGAGCAACAGATCCACAGCATCGAGGCCCAGAGCGTCAATGCCGGCCTTTCGCCGGAGGACGTCGCCAAGGCGGTCTTGTTTGGGACGCTGTTGATCGACTGGCAGCTTGGCGAACCCTTGTACCGGGAGGTCAACGAGGCAGATGCGAAGGCACTGGGACGGGGGCCCTGGTCTGACTTCCTGGCCCTGGTCTACGAGCCTGGAGCAGAAACGCCCGCCGAGGGGCTCGATGATGGGATCGTGATACTGCAATCGATCCAAGACGAGCCATGGGCAGAGTTCCTATACCTCAAAGAGCTGTATCTGCCGCAGCTGGAGAGCATCGCCCCAGACCGGGTCCTGGCCGTCAAGGCGATGGCGGGGCAAAGCTTGCTGAACGATCCCAAGGACTACCTGACGACGGTACGGTGCCCGGTGCTAGCTGCATTCGGCGAGGAGGACCTGCTCCAGCCGAGCGCCAAGAGTGCTGCTCTGTACAAGGAGTATCTCACGGAGGCCAGGAACGAGGATTTCGAGGTGGTGGTGATTCCCGGCGTGGGCCACGCGTTCGGCGTACACGCCCCGGGCTACTCTGAGCTCTTGACGGCGTGGTTGGACCACCTGTATTGAGCGTTGCCGACCGTCGGTCCTCACGTGAGGACTGCATAGACCTTTGACTAGGAAAGGACTGACTTGCGATGTCGACACGAAGACTTCCGTGGTTGTATCTCTTGCTGGCCTATGGATTGGCCTGGCTGTGCTGGATCCCCGTGGCGCTGACCGGCCAGGACTACCAGGCGTCTCCACTGCTCCTCCTCGGCGTGCTCATCGGCGTGTTCGGTCCCGGCCTCGCTGGCATTATCCTTACCTACGTGGAAGACGGAAAGGAGGGCGGGCGGGACTTCTGGCGGCGGGCCTTCGATTTCCGCCGCATCCAACCGTACTGGTATGGCCTGATCCTGGTTCTTTGGCCGGCTCTGGCTCTCTTGGCAGCGGGTCTAAGTCGTTTGCTTGGCGCGCCACTACCGGCGCCATCACTCCTTCGAGAGGTGGTAGCAGCGCCGGCGATGATTCCCGTTGTGCTGGTTCTCTATCTCATCCAGGCCGGGCTCGAGGAGCTCGGCTGGCGCGGGTACATGCTGGAGCGCGTCCAGACTGCCTGGGGACGCGTGTGGGGCTCGCTGATCGTGGGCATCTTCCACGCGCTATGGCATCTACCGACCTTCTTCATCGTCGGGACGAACCAGATC
>JASFVG010000350.1:0-5281 GCA_050049955.1 Anaerolineae bacterium
CGTGCTGATCTCGGCCGCCGGTGGCGTCGACATCAAGGAGGCTCGCAGCGCCATCTTCAATGGGGCCAACATCGTCGTGGTCAATCTGGTGCTCCCTGGAGACGTGTGGACCGGCATACCGACCGACGGCGATGTGGGCGCAATGGCTAGCGAGTTCCTGTCCACGATTGAGTAAGGCGGAGTCGAGGATGCACAAGACGATCGGTATCCTGGGGGTATGAGCCCCGAATCGACGGTGGCCTACTACGAACAGATCACCCACACCTACACCGAGCGTTTCGGGGATTACGGCTACCCACAGATCATCATCTACAGCGTCAGCTTCCAGCCCTACGTCGACTGGCCGCGCTCAGGGCGTTGGGATCTCGTGGCCGAAGGCCTGTCCGAGGCGGCCCGTTCGCTGGAATCAGCAGGAGCGGAAGCCATCCTCATCGCCACCAACACCATGCACATCGTATTCGACCAGGTGGCAGCCAGCATCGATGTACCTATGCTAAGCCTGCTCGACGCGGTTGGTGAGGCGATTCAGGAGCGGGGCATGGAGACCGTCGGCCTGCTCGGCACCATGTTCACCATGGAGCAACCGTTCTACCGAGAGGCGCTGGCCGATATGGGGATCACCGTCATTGTGCCTGGTGCAGATGACCGCAAGCGCGTGAATGATGTGATCTACCAGGAGCTGGTCGCCGGTGAGATCCACGACGAATCTCGCCGGGCCTACATCGGCATTATCCAGCGGTTGGCCCGACGCGGCGCCGAGGGGGTGATCCTTGGCTGCACGGAGATACCCCTTCTGGTGACTGAGCAAGACGCCGGCATTCCGCTATTCGACACAACTGCCATCCATGCCGAGGCGGCCCTGCAGTACGCCGTCGGCGGCTGAAGACGCGGACAGTGTCGCGGCGACTGCCATTGGGGGCGATCCGGCACAGCCTTGACAAATCCCTATTCTGCGATATAAACACGCGATCTTTTCCAGTCTCGTTGGCATAGGAGGGACGACGCTGACTGTGGATGCGTGTAGCAGGACATTCGTCACCGCTCTGGCGACGGCGATCATTGTGACCTCGCTCGCTCACCCTGTGCTTGCACAGGGTGAAGCGCCGTATGACACCTCTGGCCTGTCTCCCTACTGGAAGCCTGTTGTCAGCCGCTGGAATAGGATCGTTGTGCGCTACGCCGAGCAGCGCCGCATCGACCCTGACTTCGTGGCCTCCATCATCTGGAAGGAATCACGCGGTATCTCAACCGTACGGGGGCCGACAGGGGCTGTTGGGCTTATGTGCATCAAGCCGTTCCCCTGGCGACCGAGCGCTGATGAGCTGGAGAACCCCTGGACAAACCTCGCAGCCGGTACCAGGACCATCGCCCAAATCATGCGGGATGGCAACGGTGATGTCTTTTACGCCCTCGCTGCCTACAATGGGGGATGGGATCAGATCCACCTTCGCGTCACGCGTGGCTACGCCACCGATGTCCTCGACAACTATGCCCGGGCTGTTGCGCTGGAGCACGGGCTTCCTGTCGACGGGGATTGGATCGCCGTCATCTCCGTGGCAGGGCTGCAAGAACACAGGACGGTCACCGTACTCGGCCCCAACTGGCCGCTCGCGCGATACACGGAGCGCCCCCTGTCGAAGGCCGGTGTTCCGTCCGTGCCGGAGGATTCGCCACCGCACGCGACGCTCTTCACCTTCACGGACGAGCGCGGTCGCGAAGCACGCGTTCAGCTCTGGCTGCTCGCTGAGGATAACGCCTCGCAGGGTGCTTTGGCTGTACTTCCCGCGTCTAGGGAGCTAGCCGCTGGTGAAGCCTCTGCCAAAGGCAAACACCTTCAGCTTGTCGATCGTCTGCCTGACTGAGCACCTTCAGCCCCGCCACCTAATGGGGCTGCTCGCTACACTGCGGGGACGGCGTTTTCCCTGTGCGGACCGTCTCCGGCCGTTTGCTCGCCCAGCTGCCCCGCAGGCTACTGGTCCCCCAGATACCGGAACTGGAGCGACGGCATCCCAGCCCATCCCAGCAGTTCCTCCAGGGAGGGCATCGCAGAAGGACTCTGGAAGCTATAGAGCATCTCCAAGAGACTGGGCTGTGGCCTCAGTTCGATCACGCGCGGCTCACCGGCAATGCCGCCCAGCTCCGCTGCCTTGTCTATAGCCGCCTGCCGCGTCCCCACGTCGTCCACCAGTCCCAGGTCCATGGCCTGTCTTCCGGTGTAGACACGACCATCCGCCAGCTCCCGGACGATCTCCGCGGGTAGGTCTCGCCCCTCGACGACGACGGCTACGAAGTCCTCATAGACCTGGTCTAGGATTGCTCGCCAGAGGTCCTTTTCTTCCTCTGTCATATCCCGGAAAGGGCTGCCTAGGTCCTTTCGCGGCCCCGTGGTGATCACCACCGCGTCCACGCCGATCTTCTCCAGCAGGCCCTCGTAGGTAATGAACTGACTGATCACTCCGATGGAACCCGTCAGCGTGTCCGGGTGAGCAATGACGTAGTCCCCTGCGCAGGCGATGTAGTAGCCGCCAGATGCGGCGGTGTCACCCATTGAGATCACGATTGGCTTACTGAACGATTCCAGCGCGTGGTAAATCTCGTCGGAGGCAACGACGCTTCCGCCCGGGCTGTTGACGCGCACCACGACGGCCTTGACAGAACCGTTCGCGGCGGCCAGCTCCAGGAGCGAGCGCACCCGACCCGGCGTGATGCCAGTGGTTATCAGGTAGTCCTGGGTGCTCCCAGTGATCGTGCCCTCTAGCTCAATCACCGCGACAGCGTCACCGATGCCTGGGGCCTGCGCCGTCGGTGCCTGGCCCAAACGGCTTAGGGTGCCGACGGCGATGACGCCCGTGCCCACACAGCCGCACACTGGTAGAGCGAAGCCCACCACCACGGCCACGAGTATCCATAGGACGGAGCGGTCCTTCATCTACGCCTCCTTTCGCCAGCAGCCCGGCAGGCGAACAGCCGACCCAACCTGTCGGACTGACTGCTCACCTTGGCGCCATGTCTTCACGCGACAAGGCCACGCACTCAGTGGTCGTTGCCAATCCACCAGCTCACGACAGGTTTGACCGGTAGGCTGCCCCTAGAATCCCAACTCTAGCCAATTCGTGCCCGTGATCACTGAACACGCCAAGATCAGGAAGATAATCAACAGGATCACACCGCATCCGCATCCCGTGCAGGACGCGCCCCTTCCGAACCCGAACCGTTCTTGCAGCCAACTGAAGAGCCGGTCGAGCAGGAACAGCTTCAGCAAGCCTGAGAGACAACCAGGTCTATCGTCCATCTTCTCTCCTATGTTGGATAGCTAAACTGTCGGACGGCGGGCGGGTGACCGCCAAGCCCGACCTACGATTTGCGCGCCAGAAGCCGAAGGAATCGGCGCTTGCCCACCTTCAGGACAGCCGATTCGCCCGAATCAATCGCGATGTCTGCTTCTATATCTACGATCTTCTCACCGTCAAGTCGCACGGCCCCCTGCTGCACCAGACGGCGTGCATCGCTCTTGCTACGCGCCAGACCGGCGGCAGCGATGATGTCAACCACGTTCTCCGGTCCGGCAAGATGATGGGTGGGCATATCCTCCGGGAGCTGTCCCTCCTGATGCACCTGCACGAAGTGTGCAGCCGCGCGGTCTGCGGCCTCGTCTCCGTCGAAGGTTGAGACGATCTCCCATGCCAACTGCTTCTTAGCATCCATCGGCTCTGTCTCGCCACGTTCCAACTCGCCGAACAGAGCCTCGATGCGCTCCGGCTTCCAGCGGGTCACCAGCTCGAACCAGTTCCGCATCGCCGTGTCCGGGATCGACATGGTCTTCCCGTACTTGTCCTCGGGCGCGTCGTCGACGCCGACGTAGTTGCCTGTGCTCTTGGACATCCGGAGCGTGCCGTCGGTGCCCACGAGAATGGGGAAGGTCAGGCATACCTGGGGCCTCTGCCCGAATACCTCCTGCAGTTTGCGGCCCGCCAACAGGTTGAACAGCTGGTCAGTCCCGCCGATCTGGATGTCAGTCTCGAGTGCGATGGCGTCGTAGCCCTGCATCAGCGCGTAGAGAAACTCGTGCACCCATATGGCTTCGCCTTTCTCCCGCCGAATCGCGAACTTATCTCGAGCCAAGAACTGCTGGACCGTGAAGTTGCTCGCCAGGTCGATGACGTCCTCAAAGGTCAGACCGGCCAACCACTCGTCGTTGTAGCGCACCTCGGTCTCATCAGGGTCAAGTACGCGGAAGGCCTGCTCGATGTACGTGCTGGCGTTCTCTCTGACTTCGTCCATCGTCAGCCGCGGGCGCGCCGAATCCTTGTCAGATGGGTCGCCGATCAGGCCGGTGAAGGTGCCGATGAGGAAGATGGCCTGATGGCCCAGCTCCTGAAACTGGCGAAGCTTGAACATCGTGACCGTGTGGCCCAAGTGGATGTCGGGGGCCGTAGGGTCGTAGCCGCAGTAGACGCGCAGCGGGCGACCACGCTCTCGTGATAGAATCAGCCGCTGGTGCAGCTCTTTGCGCATATGTTCCTTCGTCTGCTCATCGCCGAACTCGGCGCCTCGCATCAGAATAGCCATTTGGTCATCAATGGACGGCTTGATCATGGGGAAATCTCGCTTTCGTCATCGTAGGGTGGATATCGGTCGAACCGATCGGACGGTTACGTTGCCTGGATAACAAGAAACCCACTCAACGTGGGTTTCGAGGACGGCGGATTGCAGCGCACCCAACGGCAGCTACTGGCTACCGCGCCACAATCCGCGACAATAGATGTAGTTGAAGCAAACCCTACGCATTGAACACGTCTGCACCTGCTAGATCGGAAGAGCCCTGATCGATCAAGGCTGACCTGTAGGCATTATGCTTGAAACATTATACTTGAAATGCGCGGTTCGTCAATTGCGATCACCCATGGGGGCTGGGTGGGGCGCTTCGATCGGTGGGATTGGGTAGACGTGCAGCGGTTCACGGGCACTCGACGCGGTCGCGTGCCTGTAGCTCCTGCGGGAGCAGGCTATGGTAGATGAAGCGGTTCAGCGGCGTCGAGATCCCCGCCTCCTCGCCCAGCCGCACGACCGCGCCGTTCTGGGCCTCCAGCTCTGATGGGCGACCCGCCATCACGTCGCGCTGCATCGAGGCTGTCCCCTCTGTCGGCAGGGCATCAATAAAGGCCATGGTCTCCGCCACGGCCACCCGTGGCAGAGCGACGCCGCGGGCCTGGGCCACCGCCAGGATCTCCTCCATCGCTCCCTCCAACATGCGGCGCGTCTCCGGCAGGGCGCGCACCAC
>JASFVG010000351.1:0-5269 GCA_050049955.1 Anaerolineae bacterium
ACAGCATGCCGCAGCCGAATGCCACACCGGGGTGCCACAGATACCTGGCCCATCTGAGGCGTGCGGCCCGTCCCCTCACAGCGACTACAAAGCGGTCAGTAGCCACACCTACCAAGACAGCCCACGCCGGAAACATCAGGTAGACGTGGTTCTTGGGTTTCCGCGTCAGAAACAGGGCAATCAGGGATGGCACCGCAAACCAGAGAAATGCGACCTTCTCCTCACGTGCTACGCGTGGCGCGCCAATGAGGACGGCCATGCTCAGCGCAGCGGGCAGGATCGCCAAGTCCAGGTTCCCCGCCGTAAGCGCCGATGGAGAGACTGCCGACAGTGCCAGACCGACCAAGGTGGTCACCATGATCAGCACAGCAAGGACGGGAGGCAAAGAGCTGGACAACTCCCGAATCACCAGCGCCACAAGCCCGACGCAAAGGAAGGCAATATAGTACGTTGAATTGTAGAAGGTGGCCCGCCAGAAGAAGTCGCCCAAGTTATTGTACAGGCCGGCCGTTCCCAGACGCTCGCCGGTGAGGTACTGCGCAGTCGGAATGAACCTGGGGTGGCACACGAACGGCACGTAGAAGGCACCAACGACGACCACGGCGAGCAGACCTGGCCCGAGGGCACGGCGAATCCACCGTCTGAGAGGCCAGCCTTCCCGGCAGGCGCGAGAGCAGAACAGCCAGATGAGCACGGGTGCTACAACAACTGTCTCGTAGTGCGCCAGGGTGCCGACCGCGAGGAAAGCCGCAGTCAACCAAAGGAGCACGGACTTGCCACTTGAATACCAGACATAGGCGCACCAGACGGCCAAGGCCATCATCAAGAAGACCACGCTCTGATACTGAACGATACGCCCGAAGGCTATTAGGTAGCCGTCGACGGCTAGCAAACCGGCCGCCATCGGGGCAGCGATCTCGCGGTGGGGAAACAAGCGCTTGACCAGACAGTATACGCACAGTATGCCGCCTAGACTGGCCACGGCAAACGGTAGACGGGCAACGAGCTCATCCGTCGTCCCGCCTAGGGCATAGAAGGCGGCCGGCATTAGGATCTCCACCGGGCCCTTTCTGTGCAAGAACAGGATCTGCTCTTCGCCACGTATGACGCCGGCGGCCATCAGCATGGCGCGGGCCTCATCGCCCTGAAATTCCGAATAGCCGAGGTTGGCAAGTCGAAAGAAGGCTGCCGACAGAACCAACACGAGGAGAATGAATAGGCCGTAGCGCGAGGCAGGAGCCACAGTCGCGGTGCGCCCAACGTCAGACGGGGAGGCAAGACGACGCTGTCCAGCTAGCACGGCTCCGAGCAGAAGCAGAAGCCCATCGAACGCAACAAGAACAAGCTTGACGTTCAGCGGCCCCGGGATGAAGTGGAGCCCCAGGGTGATCACCACCAGAACCGCAAACCCCATACCCCCGGCCAGCACCACCCTCTCCACCTGGTCTATGCCCTCGTCCGCAGATAGCATGGTGCGCGTGAGGAGATACCCCGGGAGCAGGCAGGTCAGGACCAGACCGGCAACATAGACGGGCGCTCGGGATGGGCCCCATAGGATGATCACGTTGCTGAGCAAGCCAACGACCACCACGCCGACCGCATCAAATCCTTTCAGATAATGCACTCTGGCGCAACTCATTGGCGACTTCCTGCCGGCGCTGCCCCTAAGAACAAACATCGGGTGATTCACAACTCACCCGGGAGACAAGACGCTTAGGTTTCAGATTCACTCATCGAGTGGGCCACTACTATACCTTGCCTGGAATTGGCTGGCAAGTTCGATCTGTACCGGACGGGCTTTCTCTCGCTGCCTCACGCTAGGGCACATCTACCTCCTCTAGCAGCAGAACGCTGTCGAGATGGGGTATGCCTGCACTGTTCGGTACAGGAAGCCTCTCTCCATTGGCGGCGTCGTAGACACCGACTCCCAACCGAAACTTGCCGGGGAACACGTCCTGCAGAGGGAGTTGGATATCTATGGACTCGTACTCCCCCGCCTCCCACCAGGTTGTGAGGTACGCCCAGTTGCGTGCCATGACGTCTTTCTGGGCCACCAGCTCGTCGCCGTCCATACCGTACAAGTGCACAAAGAACTTGTAGACACGGTCCATCCGGCGCAGTGCCTGCCAGTGAAGGATGATACGCACCTCATCCGCTGCCTGGTTGAGATCATAGCCCACCAGATGGAGATCGGTCCCAAAGTCAGCCCCCACCCTGTGTTCCATACGCGGCACGACAAAAGACCGCCCCGGCGCATCCATCACGACCTCGCCGATCCGCGTTTCGCCACCAAACGGCTGCGCATTCTCCTGTCGGACAAGCCCAGCTACGACCTCGTGCCTCCCGCCGCTCACCCACGGTTCAACCTTGATGGTGTACGCGTCCCGCACAACTGCATTCGCCGTCCAGTTCGACGATGGCCAGGGGGACGCGATCTCGAAGCGCTCCAACTGCTCGATGCCTCCCTCCTCATTGACCAGCGCCAGTTCGAGTTCAAGATCGGTTCCCGGCGGCGCCGTCGTGCCCCACACGACCCGGAACTCTAGGGCAGTATCCGGACCCACTTCATGCGTCGATTGGTCAATCCTGATCAGCCCTATCCCGTCACCAAGCTCATACTGAAGGTTGAAGTCCCTGCCGACTTCGGGAACGGTGCTATAGACGACGACCTCGTCATCCTCATAGCGTGGTTGCACCACCAGCCACTCGCGCCATGCTGCCATCTGTTGCCGATTTGCGAGCCCTTTGTGTAGGATCACGTACCGAAAGCCAGCATCTCCCAGCATTGAGAGCTGGTGCGAAACGTCCGGCAGGCTCGTATCTATCGCCAGATCCACGTACATGTCGGCGATGAGGGGCACAGAGGACGCAAACTCCAGCGCCTCGGGAGGGAGACGGGAAACGTGCCCGCCCAGCAAAGGACGCTCGTGGACAGTTTGGTAGTACATATAGTTCTCTGTGAAATGGCGCTTGCCTGGCAAGCCCACAATGGCGAAATCGCCAGGCTCTTCGGCCAAAGCGTGATAGTAGGCCGGTATGTGCGCGGAGACCGTTGCTGTGGGAATACTCAAGTAGTCCAGAAGTATCAGTGCACCCAGCAGCATGGGGAAGGTTACCGGGCCCGCAACCCATCTACCCAAGCGTCGCTTTGCCAACCATTCCTCGAGAACCAGAGCGCCGTGCCCACTTAGAATGGCAGCCGGTAGAGCGAGAAGGGCATTGAAGCGCAGAGGAACACCCAGTAGACGAATGGGAGGGAACCAGGCAACCAGGTCGTACGGCATGGGAACCTGTGGGTAGGGCTTGCGATTGATATACAGCTCAGGACCAAGCGCTAGGGCAAAGGATAGGATCGCCAAACCGAACCAGAAACAGATCCGCTTCCTGCTGCGACGTTTCGACAAGCTGAGGATTCCTAGCGCGACGACGACGTATCCTGGGAACGCTGTGTAGATGCGACGATTCTGCGAAGCGGCGAAGTTCTCGAAAAGGCGATCATGGGCGGAGCCAAGAAGATGCTGGTGCTGAGGGACAAGGTAGGAGAGCAGGTCGTGCTTGCCAATGGCCGATCGCACCAAGAATACCTCTTCTGCACCCGCGCCCACCTGATCGCGAACAAGCGGATACAGACCGGGGGCCATCAACGCCGTCGCGATCACCAGAGCCAGAGCCAGCCCGGTCACCGTCCGCCGGTTCCACGCTCCTCGCGCGGACAGAAGTGTGTATAACACGTACAAGCCCGCCATGAAGCCAGCCAGGACCAGCAATTGCCAACGCGTGTAGCCGATCAGTGCCAGCACCAGGCCGGCAACGATGCCACTGCGAATAGGCTTCTTGCACTCAATCAGTTGCAGCAGCGCCAGCATAAGCAGCGGGAAGCCCTCGGTGGCAACCATGTTTGGGTGGTCCGTGTCGAGCATCCGGAAAGGCCAGAACGCGTAGACCGAGCCGCTCAAGAATGCGACCGCATCCGACTTGGTGAGTTGGCGTGCGAGCACAAACATAGCCAACCCACAAAGAGGTATATGAATCAGATGCGTCAGATTGTAGGCCGCGATGCCCCCGGTCACACGTTCCAACACCAACCAGAGGGCTATGTTGAACCAGGCGAAGTTGTGGTGCACCAGGCTCACACCGGTAGGATGGAAGAGGAGGTCGGTATGGAAGACACTGCCGCCACTGCGCAGTACGCGCTTGACCCACCAGCTGTTCCAATAGTGGACCCACATGTCGTCCCCTGTTCCGACCAAGTGGGTCGTCAATAGGTTCGCCACCGGCCAGGTCATGACTATCGTGAGGACGACGTAACCCAGGAAGACGCTGGTACAGAGAACAAGCCGTCGCCTGCCCTCCCTCACGGTAACGCAACCTCCTCCAGGATCAGGGCATCCGAGAGCTCTGCTAGCCCCTCTGAGGAGATTGACAGTCGTGCACCCGTCTCCGGATCATACACGCCCACGGCGAGGCGATACCTTCCCGGCCCTACGTCGCGTACGAGGAGCTTGACCTCGTCGGAAACGACCTCCCCCGCCTCCCACCACGACGTTGGATAGGTCCAGCCGCGAGGGACCACATCCGCCTGAGCCACCACCTCGCCGCTATCGTCATACAGGTGCACGAACTGTTTGTAGCTTGTGACCATGCGGCGCAACGCCTGCCAGTGCAGTGTGATGCTATACTCCCCGCCCTCTTGGTCTAGATCGTACCCCAGCAATCGTACATCGCGCCCGAACGCCGCCTCCACCGTTGTCTGCATCGCCGGCGGCTCAAAGACGCGCGGATCGATCGGCGGCTTGAGCCCATCTGCTACCACGACCGCCTCGCCCACCCTCTCCCCGGTGCCCTGTTTGACTAGTGACAACGTCAGGGCATAGGAACCACTGGGCAGCCACGCGTCGACCTCGAAAGCATACCGACCGTGGCCAAGTGCGTCCTTTGGCCACTCGCTGGTGGGCCAGTCTGCAACCGGGGCAAACCGGGCGCGCTGCTGGAGCTGGCCTAGATCGTCTACCAGTGCCAGTTCGACCTGGAAATCCTCGTCCTGGGCCTTGGTCGTGCCCCAGACGACCGCCACCTCCATCAATTGTCTGGGTGCGATCCCGTCGCTCGAGGAGATGACACTCGTCAAACCGATGCCATCGTGAAGCTCACGCGCCAGCTCATAGTCCCGTCCGGCCTCGGGTAGTGTGCGGTATACCGAGACAAATGAATCGTCGTACATCGGTTCATAGGCGAGGTAGGTGCGCCAGTTGTCCTTCTCCCACGGGAA
>JASFVG010000352.1:0-5261 GCA_050049955.1 Anaerolineae bacterium
TGATGTTGCTCAGTGGCCTCTATGTTGCGACAACGGGCCTGGTCGCCGGACTGTTTGGGCTCCATCAGCTTGCATTCCACAGATACGCCGGCTATCTGTGCACGAGCCTCATTGTCGCCCATATCGCGCTGAACTGGCGACGGATGATCTCGTACGTGGTGTGTCGACTGAAGCGCCACCAACGAAGAGGGAGAGGAGTGGTACAGGAGCGGAGAAGGCCGGCAGACCTGGGGCGGCGTCAGGTGCTCATGGCTGCAGCATCCGCCGCAGCGGGCTTCCTGCTCGGGCGGCTGGTTGGGGAGCGAGGGCCGGATCTACCAGGCGATGCCGCCGACATCGGCGCACTGTACCACGCCTGGAGCACCCCCGGACACCCGCTAGATCTCCCCATACCCGACTGGGGCGAGCGCGTTGCGCCACACAAGAGCTACCCGGATGCCGAGCGCCTTGTGCTTCCCGACCCCGGAACCAGGCAAGGGCTGAGCGTGGCGGATGCGTTGGAGACACGCCGATCGGTGCGCAGCTATTCGGATCGCCGCCTGTCTTTGGAGGAGCTGTCGAACCTACTGCACGGAGCTCAGGGCATCACCGATCCCAGGCTGCGCTTTCGGGCAGCCCCGTCGGCCGGCGCGCTCTACCCAATCGAAACGTACACCGTGGTGCACGATGTGACGGGGTTGGCGCCTGGGATCTACCACTACGCGGTCATGGGGCACGCGCTGGAGTGCCTTGACCAGGGCAACTTCCGCACCACCGTCACCCAAGCGGGCCTCGGCCAGGCCTTCCTGGGCCAGGCAAACGTCTGCTTCATCCTCTCAGCCGTCTTCCAACGCACGCGCTGGAGGTACCGCGAACGAGCGTACCGGTACGTACTGCTGGAGGCGGGGCACATAGGGCAGAACCTGTATCTGACGGCGACGTCGATGGGGCTGGGGGCGTGTGCCGTAGGGGCTTTCCTCGACACAGCCCTCAACGAGATGCTGGGGCTCGATGGCAAAGCGGAGGGCGTGCTTTACGTCATCAGCGTGGGTGCCAGAACCTGAGGGCAACTGAGAGGCTCAAAGTGGGTACGCCGATGGATGGGACGTCGTGTCGACCCAACCCTTGTCTTGGCAGACACCTCTTGGGGTGAAGAGGCCTCTGCTAGTGCGATACCTAGTTCCATTCTGATACAACGTGGCAGGCTGGCTGGGGCCTGACGCCCACCTAGGGGAGACGCCACAGGCTCCCGCAGGTTGACGCCATCGGGGGGACCTCGGACGACAGCGCCAGTTCAAGTGCAGGACGCCCCGGCCCCCCTGGGATCAAGGCACGGCCTGTCAGGGCGAAAAGATGAGTAGCAGGCCAGCGGCCGCAAGAATGGCGGCCACGACCCTCTTGAACAGCCTCTGGTCCACGCGCCGCTGCAGCCGCGAGCCTGCGATGACCCCGGCAAGCACAAAGGGAGCCAGCAGTAGCGCGAACAGGAGGACCTGGCGGTTGATCAGCTGGCCCGCGCTGAAGAAGACGAGCTTGTAGCACGCCTCAACGAAGAAGATGCCGAACAGGGTTGCGCGGAAAGCACCCTTGTCGTGAAGCACGTGCGACAGGTAGATGATGATGGGCGGGCCGCTGACGCTGAACATGGCACCCAGCAGGCCCCCAACAAACCCGCTTGCGGGGGCCAGCGAGTTGCCAAGCCTGCCCCGCTTCGGTCCCCCTCCCGATTCTCCCTGGAGCAGCCGGGCCACCGCCCAGCTGGTCACCAGGATTCCGAGGACGCGCTTCAGGATTTGGTGGCTGACTGTCAGCAGCACCCACGTACCGATTCCAGTCCCTAGCAGCATCCCAGCCAGCACCAGGAGGAGAAGCCGCTGGTCAACGGATCGCCAGCTCGAGCCTACCATGATGAAACCGCCGATGATGTCAAACAGCATGAACAAGGGCGCCACAAACCTTATGTCCAGAATGAGGAGTAGGAGTGGTACGGCGAAAAGGGCGCTGCCAAACCCAGTGGCGCCCTTGACCACATGCCCGGCAAAGACGATCACGCCGGCCATCAGGAGGATGCTGACGTCAGTGGGGGCCATCGTTGGTGGCGAGCTGATTGGGTTCAGTACGCGTCGTAGTGGACCTTGCGGTCGTCGAACTGGGTTCGGGGGGGCTTGGACTCCGCGGGGTGTCCCACCGGTACCAGACAGAGAACGCGTAGACCCGAAGGTATGTTCAATGCCTCGCGCACGTGTCGCTCGGAGCGCGAGTCTGGGTAGACGCCGACCCACACCGCGCCCAGGTCTCGGTCGGCAGCTGCAAGGAGCAGGTTTTGCGTTGCGGCGCTCGCGTCCTCAACCCAATGACTTGAGCGTCGTTCGTGGACACAAATGACGAACACAACTGGCGCGCCAGCGCACATCCGGCTCCAGGGATGGGTCTGGGCCAGTTGCTGACGGAGGCCATCCTGCCGAACGACCACGAACTCCCAGGGCTGCGAGTTGTCGCCCGATGGCGCGGCCATCGCCGCCTCCAACAGCGTCCTGACATCCTCATCAGAGACGCGTTCGTCCGTATACCGGCGAATGCTTCGTCGTTTCTTGATCAGATCCAGCACAGTGACCTCCTCAGATCTCATCGTCCTGCAAGGTGAATTCCCAGGCGCACCAGTAGTCCTCTGGATGCGGATCGGGTGGGCACGCGATGCAACGGGTTCGAAACCTCGGGTCGATCGTGCGAGCGAAGTTGCCGTACTCTACAAGCCCGACCGGCTTGCACGGGAAATCTGGCAGCCCCTTTCGCTGGCGTGCAGCTTGCACGCGGCACCTATTCATGCGGAACACCACGGTGCGCTCGTCTGCGTCGATGATCTCCTGTTCGTTGATGCGGGCATAGAGGCGGTACTGGAGTGCTCTCTTTAGCGTAGGGACGCCCTCGCCGGGCTCCGCCCCGAGAAAGCGCAGAATGCGCTGCGCCTCGATCACAGTGAAGCGCTCCCAGGCACGCCTGTCGAGCTCGATGGCGGTCTCCATGTCGAATTCGCCTTCGACCGCGAGGAACCAGAGCCCGTCGTGGGCCAGCCAGTTCTTGGCCGTTATCTCGAGGAGATCGATCAACTCCTCTTTGGAGTGTTGACGGAATAGTTCTCGATCAGGCATTGGCAATCCCCTCTTACCGGTGCCGGCCGGCGGGTTCAGGCACCTAGCTGTATCCTACCACGGCTTCTTTCGGACATCCAGCTGGCAGATCTGTCCGGGCCAGCTTCCGGACACACTAGGCCGGGACCTCTTGTAGATGGCTGGTGTCGTTCAGCAGCGTGACGGTGTAGACGCCCTCCTCATCAGCCTCGAAGACGTTGACCGCACACGTGTCCTGCCGAATACGCCAGAAGTGCTCGTTGCCTAGCTCCAGGACGGCGCAGAGGAGGACCCGGTTGACGACGGCGTGACCGACTAGCGCAACCGTATGGCCCTGATGACACGCGATCACGTCGCTCAACCCAGCAACAACGCGAGCTCTCACAACACCCAGGCTCTCCCCGTCTGGGAAGCGGACGGTGTGGGGTGTCTCCCACCAGGCTTGGAGAAGGTCCGGGTAGTGCTGCGCGACCTCATCGGGCGAACGCCCCTGCCACGCACCGAAGTTGATGTCCAGCAGGCCCTCAAGGGATTGAACCCGCAGTGCGTGCACTTCGGCAATCGCCTCGGCGGTCTGCATAGCGCGCTGGAGCGGACTGGCATAAACGGCTTCGACAGGCCAGCGCTCGACAATATAGCGCCCTGTCGCCTCAGCCTGAGCCAGCCCCAGCTCGTCCAGGGGTATATCAGCCTGCCCCCGGAAGCGGACTACACGATTCCAGGCAGTCTGTCCGTGCCGAACCAGCACGATACGCGTCGGGTTCTCCATCACAGGCTCGGCCTCTCACTCTCGGCAAGCCGACCAAGGCGGTTCCATGCGGCGAACAGGGTCTGGAAAAGACCCTGGTGGTCCTGCACGCTCAGAACCACCTGCACCGGCCCTGTCCTGTCGGGGGTCAGCCTGAGTTGACCGGCATGGAGATCCTGCACGCTGACGGGGACGCAGACCCGCTCGAGGTTGAAGAACTCGGGGCGTGTCACGGTCAGCGCGGCGATGGGCGCCCAAAGGCCGAAGCCGTCGTCGCGGAACCAGAGCCGCATAAGGGCGAACCAGAGGCGAGATTTCCGGACAATGAGCTGGGACACCGGGTCATCCATCGTCTGCAACGCGGCAAACTGCGGACTGCGAAAGATCGCCGTGAAGCCGGCCTCACCAGGCGTGATGGTTATGGGGCACTCCGCACGAAGCGCGGCGTAGGCGGCCTCGGGATCGAGGGAGAAGTTCCGTTCCTGCAACCGCCGCCCGTTCCAGGTAAGGCTGCCGGTGGCACCACCCATGAGATGGAGCCCGCGCAGCCTGGCGAAGAAGTCCGTATCGAGAGCCCAAGCGTGCTTGAGGTTCGTCATTGCTCCAGTGGCGACGACGACGATCTGACCGGCGTCCGCAGCGACCGCCTCGACTAGGTAGTGCGCTGCCTGGTTCTCTTGCGGATCCTCGGCTGGGCCACTTGCACCGGGTACGACCGGGATGCCGGGCAAGTCGAGCTGCTCCAGCAGCCGCCGCGTCGCATGCGCCGTCAGCGACTGCGGGCCATTCCCATAGGTGGTGGTGATGGCTCGGACGTCAACCCTCGGTTCTCCGAGCAGGTATAGCAGGGCAAGCCCATCCCCGACGTCGCGGAAGGGGCGCCCCAGGGTGAGGTCACAGTCGAGGATCACAGAGATACGGTCCTCGGACGCGACCGCGGGCAGCTGGGGGAGATCTGGGCGCTGACCACGTCCCACGGCGTAGGCCGCTCGGAGAAACACGCTGGCGATCAGAAGCACGGCTAAGGCCAGTGCCGCAAGCAGCCAGTAGAAGACCCCGAGTGACGCCGCTAGTGCCACGCCCGCAGCGATCAGGAGGACGGTAATCCAGAACCAGAGGCTACGAACCAAGTGACTCATCCCGCATAGCGAATCCCAGGCAATTGTATCACGGCCATAGGAAGGGGCAACTACTCGGGGCCAGCAGGCCCCAGCCCCGTGGCGGCCCAATGAGGTTTGGTGTGGGCTACACGGTAGGCTCGGTACAGGTGCCTACCTCGAACCCGAGCTCAGCAGGTCGCAATAAGCGAACACGGCAACGGCTGGCTGGTCGAGCAGCGTCCCTCTCAGGTGCCGAACGCGTTACAGCCCTCTCGGCGCGCGGGGGATGGCGACGGCTGGCCCTTG
>JASFVG010000353.1:0-5257 GCA_050049955.1 Anaerolineae bacterium
CCAATAGGCTGGCGCGACTCGAGGTATTGGGTGAAGTACAGCGCGGCTACCTGCTATCTGGTCCTTTGGATGCGGCTGCTCGGGCTGCGGGTCCCGTTGCCCGAAGTTGTCAGGGTTGACCAAGCGCTGGTCATCGCGCGGTGGATGGGCGAGGTGCTGGAGAGCAATGAGCGGTGTCTGCTGAACGCTCAAGTGAGCCGGGGCGTTAGGGTCTGCCTTGCGGCTCAGGAGGCGGGGATCGACCTGAGTGGCGCCGCAATCAAGGGTGGCGGCGAACCGGCAACTAGAGCTAAGGTGCGTCAAATGGAACGCGCGGGGGCACGCTACATCTCCAACTACGGGATGACAGAAGCAGGCAGCATCGCGTCCGGTTGTGCGCGCCCGATTGACGGCAGCGACGTTCACTTGTTCAAGGATGCCTACGCGCTGATCGCTTACCCACACACCGTCGACGGGACTGGGCTGACGGTGCCTGCGTTCAACCTGACTACACTCTTGCCGACAGCGCCCAAGTTGATGCTCAATGTCCAGATAGACGACTATGGCATCATCGAAGAGAGACAATGTGGTTGCGATTTAGATAGCTATGGCTACACTACACACCTGCGTCAAATCAGGAGCTACAGCAAGCTAACCGGGGAAGGAGTAACGCTGGTCGGAACGGAGATGGAGCACATCCTCCAGGAAGTCCTCCCATCACGTTTCGGCGGCAGCCCGCTGGATTATCAGGTTATGGAGCGTGAGGACGAGCTAGGGTTCACTCGCCTGTACCTGGTAATCAGTCCACGTGTAGCAATCGCGGACGAGTCCACCGTGATCGAGGTGCTGTTGAACGCTCTAGGAAGGTCTTCCCCGCCGGCGGACGCAGCCCGAGCAGTGTGGGAGCAGGCCCAAACGATCCAGGTCAAACGGATGGATCCTATCTGGACCGGTAGGGCCAAACTGATGCCGTTGCATACTGAGCGGCACAAACTCATTCACTAGGCTGCAATGGAGGGTAACCAATGGCTGGAAGGACCACGCTTGCACTAGGCATCCTGTGTGCGCTCGCCGTCGGGTGCGGTGCGATCGAGCCTACTACACAGGGCGCTCCTCAGATGGCTTCTTCGCCAGCGTCGCCTGCAGGAAGTGATGCGCTGCGCGTTACAGTGCCGGCAGGGGCGGATGTTGAGGACATCCCCTGGCTGATGGCGCTGGAGTTCCTTGAGGGACAAGGCTATGCGATCGAGACGCTTTCGTTTGCAGATACGGCTATCGAGATTGCTGCAATGGCGCAGGGAGATCTTGACATCTCCAGCCTGAGTCATCAATTATCTTGGGCGGCGATCGCCAAGGGGGCTCCGCACTTCACGTTCATGGACAAGTCCGCCAATGCAGCGATGACGGTGACGAGTAGGGAGATACAGGAGTGCGCGGACCTCGACGACAAGGCGGTGGCAGTGCCGAGTGCAACTTCGGTGGTAGGGGCAATGCTGAACACCTACATGGACAGGAAGTGCCCGGGCGCTCAGCCGCAGATGGTGATCGTGTCGGGTGGGAGCAATCGCCTGGCAGCGCTACTGGCAGGTGAGGTGGATGCCGCCACAATGGACGCCGAGGGACTGCTCAAGCTGGAGCGCGAGAAGCCGGGGGAGTTCCACGCGCTCATCGAGTTTGGTCGGGAGTTTCCCGGGCTTCAGATCAGCAGCTACGCGGTGCGGAGCGGCTTTGCCGAGCAGCAGCCCGAGGTCGTCAAGGACGTGGTGCGGGCCGTGTTGACCGCCCGTCGCAGGCTGCAGGATCCCGAGCAGTTGCGTGCCGCGGTGGAGCAATACCTGGACTTAGAACCCGAGACTGTGGGTCAGGCGGTGGATTACTACATGGCGCACAAGCTGTGGGATACAGGTGGCGCGTTCACTTTAGAGACCGTCGAGACCACGCTGGAGTTTTTAAAGGAGTACGGCGATCTACCGCCGGAACTCGCGCCGACAGACGTGGCGGATCTGTCCTACTACAATGCCGTACTTGACAAGCTTGGGCGCGAATGAACGTGTCCACGCTGAGTCAAGGGGCGCGAGATTGGTAACGTGGCAACCGACCGGAGGGACGTTGGGGCAGGAACTCCAACAACGGGATCGGTTGGTACTGGCCCACCGGCCCGATGTGCTGGGCTCCGATGCCCGCGGGCTCCGCTTTCCACGGTAGATGAGTGGTTGGAGGAGCCGGCCCTTAGGCGTCGAGCAGGGCTCCGAAGCGGGCGATGAGCTCGGCGGCCTGCTCATCGCATTCGTCGAATGCAAGAGGGGTCAATCTGTAGCCCAGAACATCTCTGATGATCTGGACTGCCTTGTCCGTGTATACAACGGTGCCGTCGTCCTCGATCCGCTCGATGCCGTCAGCCCGCTGTCCCGCTTCACCGTAGGCCAAAGCTTGCTCCATCGTCACCCCACTGGGCAGCACAACCTCGGCCCCGGCGGCGCTAAGGCGAACGGGATAGCCGCCTGGCAGCCCCTGCGGACCGGGCGAATGGGTCAGTAGGCCGATGTCTCGCAGCAAGGCGAGGGCGTTCTTGATGCCGGACGCAGCGACCACTGGATTACCATCTGGGCCGGAGAATCGGTCCTGGGAGACCTGGTGCAGCAGGAGGTCGGTGTCGAACCGTCCGGTCACGTCCTGGTCGCCGACCATGATGCGCAGGAAGTACGGCGGTGCGCCGCTGGTGTGTTTTCGGAAGTGCGAGGTATGGCAGTGATGGAGGATGGCGTAGACGCTGACGTTGCGAGCCGGCACGCCCAAACGCCCTGCCACACCCATCCGGATTGGGGAAATGAGCAGGTCGATGTTGCCCAGGCCGATGGTCGGCGCGAGACTTCGTTTGGCCAGCACCGCGTTGCTGATGTCTGGAATACCACTGTTGATGACGTGGCCCCTAAAACTGCTTTCCCGCACCGCCAGCATCAACCTGCGGCTCAGGGCGAGGTGGGTAGACACCCAGGGCCCAGAACCGGCCTCGCTCAGCCGGTCGGCCATCTCGGACGGCAACCCCTTGCGCAGCCACCAGGTCTGGAGCGTGGCACAGTTGACGATCAGTTGAGGCTGCAGACGGGCGAGAGTCTCCGCTGTGGCGTCGACATCGTGCAGATCGATCCGGACGAACTCCAAGCGAGGGTAGCAGCCCTGCAGCATGGCCCCGGACGCGGCGTTGTAGACCTTGCGTCGGCCCCACTCCTCGTTGACGTCTGCTCCCACCAGATAGGAGATTCCCTCGCTGCGGGCCATCAGCTCCAGCACCCAACCTCCCAATCCCCCCAGCCCGACGATAAGGACCTGAGGTCGCACCAACGGACGCTCCATTGAAGTCCTTGCCTCCTCAGGGGTTTCGAACCCCGGTTTCGACATAGGCAGCGATCTCGTCAACGCTCATCTCCTCCAGCCCCAGGTTGCGGGCATTCCGTCCTTCAGCCCAGAAGTCGCGGTCGAGGAGAAGACAGCATACGTCGGTCACAGCGCGGCAGGCCGGCGTTTGGACCCCCGCCAGTGCCCCCAGCGAGACCAAGGGGACAAGCCCGGTGGGGACGTCCTCCAGGATCTGGCGTGCGTTCAATCTCTTTGGAGCCTTGATATCGTGATAGGCTCGGTTACTCCGGATTCGCTCGAGGAGGGTCTCTCCAGCGACCCCCTCATAGGATCTGCGGAGCCACTCGCTGGCAGATTCGAGTTCCACCCCAAAGGCCCGGGCAACCGCCAGCCGCTCCCGGTCGATGGCCTCGAGTAGGCGCGTCACAGAGGACGACATGTCGCGGTAGAACCCGAAGTCCTCCCCGGACTCTATTCGATTGGCGTTCAACACCATGGTTCCCGGGTGAAAGACGGCCCCGACATTGTCGAAGCTCGTCTCGAGGACGTTGCCCGCGGGTACGAACTGAGGGAGCAAGGGCCTGACGGCCTCGATAACGGTGTCGGTCCGGGCGGCAGGGAAGGCGGCCACGCGGATCTCTCTCTTGATCCCCGTGATGCGCGCACGGGCAGGGCCTATCAGCCGGCAGGCATATAGCAGAGACTGCGCCTCGGCCACAGTCACTCGAGCCGTCACCTGCTTCTCTCTCAGTACGTTGGCGAACTCGAGGGCGCCACCTGTGCGCCCGGGATTGAGGATAAGGACCTGGTCATCGCGGAGATGAGGTGCGCAGGCCTCTGCCACGGAGCGGTGGGCGAAGGCGGGTACGACCACCATGAGCAAGTCGGCCCAGCTGATCACCGGTGCCGGATCCGTAGTAACCAGCTGGAGCGGGCCAAAGCCCGCAATCACCCCCTCCACGGCGACGCCGCCCTGCTCACGCAGGGCGACGATCTCCTCCTCAAACCGATTGTAGAGCCGGACTGGCAGTCCCTGGACACTGAGGTGCCCAGCAAGGGCGTGGGCTCCGTTGCCGGCACCCACTACGGCCACTCTAATCGCGTGCATCGATTGGTCCTTCAGCGTCGGGATGCTCGGCGTTTCTCACGCCCAGAGAGGTTCGTGCCACAGCTCCAGTTCCTGGCCGATGCCTCGGCGTCGGGCCTCCAGGTAGACGCGGTGGGCGTTGATCAGATCCTCGATCCCCATGCCAAGAGGACTGAAGAAGATGCGCTCGTCGTCACGCACGCGGCCGGGCTGCTTGCCGTTCACAACGGCCCCGATCTCTAGCAGATCATCGGGCTCTATCTGCCCCTCGGCTACCATGTCTGATAGGATGGGGCCCGGTCTCTCCAGCTGTTTCTTGTGATCCACAACGAGCTTGTCGCAGAGTAGCACCGAATCGGGCGTGTAGTCGTTGACGGAGAGGTTGGCCAGATAGGCGCCCTCCTTGATCCACTCAGGTTGGATGTAGCGGTCCTCGGGGCCGACAATCGTCGCCGGAGCGACCACGTCGGCGCCCTCAATGGCTGCCCTGGCGTTGTCCACAACCTGAATCTCCAGATCTAGCTGCTCCCCCAGCTCGGCCGCGAAGGCGCGAGCCTTCTCGGGTATCAGGTCGAAAAGCTTGGCCCGCCGAAGGTTCTTCAGGCTCATGTGCAGGGCGATCAACTGGGTGCGGTTGATGACCCCCGCGCCGATGAGCGCCACGACCTGCGCATCGGGCCGCGCCAGGTACTTGGCACCTACGCCAACGACTGCGCCAGTGCGCATGGCGCTGATGACCGTCCCGTCCATCACGGCCAGCGGGTAGCCGGTCTCTGGATCGTTGAGGATCGTGATCGCATTCGAGCGCGGCATACCCCGCTTGATAGGATTCTC
>JASFVG010000354.1:0-5236 GCA_050049955.1 Anaerolineae bacterium
GGAGGTAGTAGAGAGATGCTTAGGAAGATTCTAGTACCGTTGTGTGCTCTGATGCTGATCGGCACCATGATCGCCTTGACGGGCTGCGGCGGGGGGGAGCTGGGCTCGTCTGAGGATAACCCCATCATCTGGTCGTTCGTGCCCTCGGGCGAGATGGAGACAGTCGCAGCGGGAGCACAAGAGCTGGCGGATCTCCTCCACGATGAGACGGGTCTCTACTTCGAGACGAACGTCGCCACGGAGTACGCTGGTGTGATCGAGGCTATGTGCAGCGATCCACCTGAGGCCCACATGGGCTCGCTGGCCACCTTCTCCTACGTGTTGGCGAACGAGCGCTGCGGTATTGCCACCGAGTTAATCGCCGTCCGCTACGGCAGCCCAACGTACAACGGCCAGATCATCGCCCTGGCCGACAGCGGCATCAGCAGCATCAGCGACTTGGCTGGCAAGACCTTCTGTCGCCCTGACCCCCTGTCGACCAGTGGCTGGATCATCCCCGACCTGACGATGAGGGCCGCCGGCATCAACCCCGAGTCAGACCTGGCCGAGATCGTCGACGCCGGCAGCCACGACGCCGTGGTCGCTGCCGTATACAACGGCGACTGCGACGCTGGCGCTAGCTACGTCGACGCCCGCGGCACCATCGAGGAAGACAACCCCGACGTGATGGAGAAGGTCGTCGTGATCGAGGTGACCGAGGACATACCCAACGACGGTGTCCAGTTCATACCGGGTATGGACGAGGAGCTCAAGACGCAGATCGTGGACGCGCTGATGGCCCTCGCGGAGACCGAGGAGGGCCAGGAGGCCCTGGACACAGCCTACAGCTGGGCTGGGCTGGAGAGGCATGGCGATGAGTTCTACGATCCCTTCCGGCAGGTGCTTCAGGCCTCAGGGATGAGCATCGAGCAGCTGGCCGACTAGGCGCTCTGCCCAGAACGCGTTCTCACGGAAGAAGGGGGAACCAGAGGTTCCCCCTTTCCAACCCCAGGCCATGGACCCGCTGTGCTAACTACGGTTCCTTCCTAGCCCCGCGCGTCCGTGGGGAGCGTCTTTGACCGGCACAGCGTACCGATTCTACCCCCAAGCGAGAGGCGAATAGACCATGCTCGAGGTCAAGAACCTGACAAAGATCTACGATGATGGCACCGTTGCTATCCGCAACGTCAGCTTCACCGTCGAGGACGGTGAATTCCTGATCATCATCGGGCTGAGCGGTTCCGGCAAGTCAACCCTGCTGCGCTGCATCAACCGTTTGATCGAGCCGACGGAGGGTCAGATCTTTTGGGATGGCGTGGACATCACGGCGGCCGAATCCGCCGAGCTACGAAAGATCCGACGACAGATCGGGATGATCTTCCAGCATTTCAATCTGGTGAGGCGCTCCAAGGTCATCACCAACGTCATCGCCGGGCGGCTGGGATACGTCAGCCAATGGCCGAGCCTACTGCACCGCTTTCCACGACAGGACCGGGACAAGGCCGTCGCGGCGCTGGAGCGTCTAGGTATCGCCGATCAGGCCCACAAGCGGGCGGATGAGTTGAGCGGCGGGCAGCAGCAGCGGGTCGGCATCGCCCGAGCCCTGATGCAGGATCCGAAGATCATCCTAGCAGACGAACCCGTGGCCAGCCTGGATCCCGTGCTGGCCCATTCGATCCTGGAGCATCTGGAGATGCTCAACAGGGAGGAGGGCATCAGCATCCTGTGTAGCCTCCACTACCTGGATCTGGTGCAGCAGTACGCCACCCGCGTGCTTGGCCTCCGGGCCGGGGAGATCGTCTATCGAGGCACGCGGGAAGAAATTCGTGCGATGACGGACGACGAGTTCAAGGAGATTTACGGCAAAGAGGCTGTGCGCGTAGGCGCCGGACTGGGAACGTCGGTGGGAGGTGGGGCATGAGGGCAGGCAACAGGACCCGAGATCGGCGCTCAGAGCGCCTTCCCAGCCTTACGCCCGCCCCGGTCAATGGCGTGGCATCGCTGCTTGTGCCGGGCCTAGGACAGATACTGGCCCGTCGCATCGGTCGGGGACTCCTGGTCTTCGCCTCTCTTGCCAGCATCGCAGGCCTGACCGCATGGCGAATCGTGGCACTCGCCCATCGCGAGCCGACGCCGTTGGCCATGCTAGCGAAAGCCCTAAGCCGACGCCCCTTCTTCATCGGTCTGGTGGTGCTGGGGACGATCCTGCTGTGGCTTTGGATTGCCTGGGATGCCTATCAGCAAGCCCAGCCTGGGCGAGAGGGGGGCGCGGGCGTCTTCGTGCTCATCCTCGTCCTGTTCTTCTCCTTGGGTTGGCAGATCAGCGAGATTGACCTCTACAAGGCGGTGACGGAGCTGTCAGACACGTGGCCGCTGCTATCGAAGGTGCTTTGGCCCTGGGAGGCTGCGACAACTCGGGTGACCGAGACCGTCGAGGCGCTTGCAGACATCCAAGTCCCTTGCGAGGAGAACCCGCCCCCCGTACCCGAAGAGGCGCCTGGCGAGGCCTACCTCAAGGCAGAGCCTACGTGCGGGAACCTGTCTGATCTGGACGAGGATAACAACATCATTCCGGGCACCACGCTGAGTCTCACCGGTAAGAACTTCGATCCCAACACCGAGATCCAGATATGGTGGGAGGACCCAATAGGCGGGGAGTTCCGGATCCGCCAAGAGGGAGAATACGTCACTGTCCAGACCGACAGCCAGGGTTCTTTTCAGATCGATGTCATCATGCCTTACCGGCTGGTCCCGCCGAGTGCTGAGGGAGCGCAGATCCAGCACGTGATGGCGCGGCAGATCTCGGAGACCGGTGTGGTGACGCCGAGCGAGCCGCTGTTGCTCAGCATCGAGCGCATGGTGGAGACGATCTTCCTGGGGATGATGGCCACCGCATTCGGCATCGTCTTTGCCGTCCCCGTCAGCTTCCTCGCCGCCCGAAACCTGATGTCCGGATCGTTGTTGTCCCTCGGCGTCTACTACTTCGTCCGTGGCATTCTCAACATCGTACGCTCCATTGAGCCGCTCATCTGGGTGATCATCGCCGCCCAGTGGGTGGGCTTGGGGCCCTTCGCTGGCATCATCGCCCTCACCATCCACACGATTGCTGCCCTGGGCAAACTATACTCAGAGGCGATCGAGAGCATTGATCCCGGTCCCATTGAGGCCATCCGGGCCACTGGCGCCACGGGTCTGCAGACGATCATGTACGCGGTGATCCCGCAGATGATCCCGCCGTTTGTTTCGTTCTCCATCTACCGCTGGGATATCAACGTTCGTATGTCCACCGTCGTCGGTCTGGTGGGCGGTGGCGGCATCGGCTTCCTGCTGGTCCAGTACATCCGTTTGCTCAACTTCCGGGCAGCGGGTATCGCCGTCTGGTTTATCGCCATCACGGTGGCTATACTGGACTACGTCAGCGCGGAGATTCGGGAGCGGTTTGTGTAGGTGACGGGCCGTTGACTATGCCCCACCTGGCGGTCGTCATCGTCAGCTGGAACGTGAGGGAGCTGCTGGCCTCGTGTCTGCGCTCCCTTTTTGCTGACTTGAAGCAATCAGAGCTGGCTGCAGACGTTTGGGTGGTGGACAATGCCTCCACCGACGGCACGCCGGAGCTCGTGGAGAACGGCTTCCCTGAGGTTCACCTCATTGCCAGCCAGGAGAACCTGGGTTTTGCCGCCGGCAACAATCGGGCGCTACGAGCCGTTCTAGGTGGTGTGGACTCTGTGGCCTCCATCTGGCTCCTGAACCCGGATACGGAGGTGCAGCCGGGCGCCACGGCTGGACTCCTCCGGGCCCTTCAGTCCCACCGCTCTGTTGGCGTCGTTGGGGCGAAGCTGTTATACCCCGACCGTCTGCTGCAGGACGGCGCTTTTCGCTTCCCCGGACTGACGCAGCTCGCATTTGAGCTCTTTCCTCTCCCGCCGCGCCTGTACGGCACGCCAGTCAACGGACGCTACCGGGTCCATCTCTACGAGGGCACCGATCCCTTCTTTGTCGATCACCCGCTGGGAGCCTCGATGATGGTGCGTGCACAGGCCGTGGAGGAGGTGGGACTCCTAGACGAGGGCTACCACATGTATTGCGAGGAGATCGACTGGTGTTGGAGGATGCACAGGGCAGGCTGGAGGGCACTCTGCGCACCAGCCGCGGAGGTAATCCATCACGCCGGGAGGTCCACGTCGCAGGTGCCGCTCTCCTCATTCGTCAATCTTTGGAAGAGCCGCGCAAGGCTCTACGCCCGGCACCACGGAGCCCTCACCTGGCACGCCGCGCGTGTCTTCGTCCGTCTGGGAATGGAGCGGCGAATGCGAAGAGCTAGCCCGGAAATGGCTAAGGCGTGCCGGGACGTGATCCAAGCGTGGGAGGGTGCCCGGTGACGCTGACAGCCATCGTGCCCACTCTGAACGAGGAAGACAACATCCGGGACTGCCTCGCAAGCCTCGATTGGGCGGACCGAAGGGTGGTGTTCGACTGCTACAGCAGCGACGGCACGGTAGAACTGGCGCAACAGGCCGGCGCACACGTTCTGCAGCACCCTTTTGAGGACTACGCCCAATTCCATAACGCGGCGATGAAGCAGGTCGATGAGGAGTGGATCCTCTTCGTGGATGCCGACGAAAGGGCGACCCCGGAACTAGCGGCCGAGATCCAGTCGACGGTCGCCGAGAACCGTGACGAGGTGCTGTGGTGGATCCCGCGTCACAACTACATATTCGGCCGGCTCACGAAGGGCGCCGGGTGGTACCCGGACTACCAGGCACGCCTCCTGCGCCGTGGCCATGTCCACTGGGAGCGCCCAGTCCACGAGATTGCGGTGGCAGACGGACCGGAGGGGTATCTGAAGCACCCCCTCATCCACCACAACTATGATGACCTGGAAGACTTCAAGTCCCGGCAAGAGCGCTACAACGAGATCGATGCCCAGATCCTCCTTGAGGATGGTGCTAGCCCTCGGGCCTACACGCCGTTCACGCAGTTCGTTCGGCACTTCTGGTGGCGATTCGTCACGCTGCGGGGTGCACGAGATGGCGCCCACGGGCTGAGGCTCAGCCTGTTAATGGCCTACTACGAGCTAAGGAAGTACCAACGCCTGCTGCAGATATGTCGGACGTAGGCCAAACAAGACATAGGAGAAGGACTGAAGTCCTTAAGTATGTTACACTAGGAGCGGTCCTGTATAATGGGCTTCGGATGGGGCAAGGCTGTAGTCCTTATGCCAGAGAAGGCTTGGTAGTGATTGCCACCCCATCAGACG
>JASFVG010000355.1:0-5234 GCA_050049955.1 Anaerolineae bacterium
GTCAGTGTGCCGATGAGGCTCCCTAGCACCCCAGTCACCACGATGTACGCGACCAGCACCAGCGCCTGAGCCACTATGATGGCACCGATGTTGTCGAACAGGAGTCGGAACACCTCACCAAAACGCAGACACGACGCCAGACTGCCCCTCGCTGCATACTGGATCTGCAGGGCGGCCGTCAGAAGCCAGAGCAGAACGGCATAGAGAAGCATCAGACAACCCAGTCCCGCCGTTGCGATGCCTGCAACGGCGGCCAGGGCACCGGCCAGGTCCTGGTTCTCTCCGCCCGCGGCTGGGAGGATCCAGACTGCAGCAATAGGACAGGCGAGGATCAGGAAGGGTATGGAGTAGACCAGGGTGGCGATCCAATAGCTAAGGCCGTCCGCGAAATAGCGCCCTAGGGCATCCCAACCGGGCAGAGGACGCGACTCGCCCGCCCTCACATTGCGAAGGACGGACAGGGTGTACCCGGTGAGCGTGATACCACCGAAGAAGGGCACCACCGAAACCGCCGCGGCCAGGAGCAGCTTGGTCGACCATTCCTCATCCTCGAACACGAATCCGAGTGCCTTGCCAAAGTCCATGCTATCTACTCCTTCCATTCTCGCCTAACAACGCAAGAACGCATTATACAGCTAGCCGACGACACCGCAATGCTAGGACAGCGGAGGGATCCCGTCCAACGTCCCCGTGATCTGGAAACGGATCAAGCCAATCAAACCGATCTGCACGAGGCTCATCGCCATGCCGAGGCAGATCGGTGGTAGTGCCTGTCGCCAGTTCGCTACGCTGTTCTCCCGCCTGAGCAGAAGGAGGGCGATGACTGTGTTCACGCTGGTGAGCAGCCCCACGACACCCGCGGCGCTGAGCAACGCCAGCGGGTAGAGCAAGAACGGTTTCCGGGAGAGCACAATGGCGATCGGGGCGGCCTCCAGCAGGAGCAACACACCTAGCTCCGAGAAGCTGCGAATGGCTGGCTCGTCGGCAGGGAACCGCCAGAAACTGATGTTGAAGACGGGAAAGACCAGGGCGCTCAAGGCCAGGCCGTTGAGAGTGCCAGTTGCGAGCCTCACTGCGTTTGACGGCGGGTACAGGTGCGGACCGCCGATGAGGGCCAAGTAGGCGTTCAGTCCATCTCCCATCCACACCAGCATGAAGCCTGCGAGAATGGCGAGGATGGGCGTGGGCGGGAAATCGCCAGCCCGTTGACGTCCCCGGAGTGCCCGCTGGCCGAGAAGCCCGACCATTGCGCCCAGGAACGTCCCCGTGCAGCGGGCACACAGTGGAAGGTAGCGCCCGCCGATCCTGAATGAATGGGAATCGATCTGATGGCATACTGCATAGCCGACTATGTCAGATTTGCGCAGCAGCCCTGGGGGCGTGGCGATCAGGAATGCGGCGACTGCCGCCACCAGGAGGATGGCTGTCAGCCAGCTCGACCTGGCGGCGAATCGGGCAATCATATGTATGGATGTCCTGTGGGTGTCATGCTCGTTACTCATAACCTGGGAGCAATGGTGGCACAGCCCGACTGGCGGCAGGGCAACCTCCATGCTAACCGATCGGTTCAAACTGTCAACCAGGGTTTCCCCCTCACCGGCGCGCTGTCGGCGGCGGAGGTCACAATGCGACGCCAGACCCGCTTGGCGCCGCTCGGTATCAAGAGCGACGTTTTATGGTAGAATGGTATGCTCGCCGACATGACCTGGGCCCGTAGAGGCGGCTATGCCTAGACCTCGTTTACTCGTGACCCTCACCATCGCGCCACTTCTGGCCTTTCTGGCCCTTGCCTCCGGCTCGAGCGCAGCTGAGCCTGGTCAGGTGTTGCTTCTTCCGCCGATCGAGACTGCGGACGGCAAGGCTGGCGTCTGCTACTCCTACTACCCGGGCCCTTCCGGCCGGCCGTACCTGCCCCTCGTACGAGACGCTGGATCGCGCTGGGATCGATTCGACTTCATCTGGCCGAACATCGAGCCAACCAGCAACGGATGGCATTTCGATGCCTACGATGATCTCGTCGATGATATGAGCGACCTGCACATGAACGTGGTAGGGATCCTGCTCTGGACGCCGGACTGGGCAGCCACGCGGGGCCAGACGATCCGACCGCATTCGCAACGGGTACAAGCGCCTTCAGATTGGTATGCGCCTTCCCTGATGGCGCCACAAGCGCCATCGACGTTGTCCCCCTCTCCGCCCCAGGGCCTCTTTGAGGAGTGGGATGACTGGACCAGCTCCGACGGCGATCCCATCAACTACTGGGGACGGTATGTGCACACCGTAGTGTCTCGCTACAGTGATCCTGCTCGATTCGGCACGCCCGTCAAACACTGGGAGGTCTGGAACGAGGTAGACGATGGGGCCTGGGACTACTTCTGGATAGGTAGCGAAAGCGAGTACGCCCAGCTGCTCAGGGTGGGCTACCTGGCGACAAAAGCCGCCTGCCCGGACTGCACCGTCCTTTACGGCGGTCTCCTATTCTGGGCCGATCAGCAGTACTACGAGCGTGTTCTCGATATCCTCAACGATGAGCCCGGGGCACAGGCCTACAAGTACTACTTCGATGTTATGTCCGTGCACCTCTACAGCCGCAGCTCGACGGTCTACGACATCGTCGAGCATATCCGATCCAGGGTGCGTACGCATGTCGGCGATCACCCCATATGGCTGACTGAGACAGGCGTGCCGGTGTGGGACGATGCGTCGGTCGATCCCGATCCCAGCAAGTACGACTACGCGGCAACGGAGGAGGAAGCTGCCGACTACATCATCCAGTCCTACGCCAACGGGTGGGCATCGGGAATTGAGCGCTACCTCTTCTTCCGCGCGAATGACGAGGACATGGTCGAGTACTTCGGGCTCATGCGGAATGATCGATCGTTCCGCCCAGGCTACGTTGCCTATCAGGTGGCGGCTGGCTACCTGGTGACGCCCACCATGGTGACGAACTGGACCTACGGTGACGGAACCCGGCGCGTCACGCTTTGGGGGACGCCCAGGGGCAAGGTAAGTGTGGTCTGGAATACCGAGCCCACTTCCCACGTCTTCGAGTACCAAGCTATCCTTGATTGGGCGTGGAAGGTGGATGCTGAAGGAGCTGCGCAGGTGATCGCCGCCTCTGGGGGACACTACGACCTGGACCTGCCTGGAGCAACTGCCAATCTCGTCACCAACTCGGACGACTACTTCATCGGCGGTTCACCCTACCTGATCATCGAGGAGGACACGACCCATCCCTCCCAGGCCGAGGTTGATCCCCTCCCGGCCATCACACCTTCGACCACGATTCCCATTTCCTGTGGCGCAAGCGACAGTGGTGCCGGGATCTGGGGCTACCAACTGGAGGTGCGGCAGGGGGAAGGGGCATGGGCGAAGTGGGGGCAGATCCACCCGAGCCCGATAGTCTTCACGGATGGCCAGGCTGGCGTTCAGTACTGTTTCCGCGTTCGGGCGTGGGACCTAGCCGGCAATGTCGGGGCCTGGGGCGACGTAGAGCCCTGTACGACCGTCAGCCTCTCGTATCCCTTCGGCAGTTTCCTTCCCGTCATTGTCGGCGGGAACTAGGCACGGCCAGGGCGGGGAGAGCTGGGGGTCACCTGCAGCGCCCTCGCGGGCTCTGGCGTCGTCGCGCGACCGCTCGCCGGGTCGAGCCGACGGCGCAGATCCCGGTCTTCCCTTTTTTCCCCTGTAGGTTGGGCGTTGGCCAGCCATTCGATGGGCCCGCCCTGACCGTCCGGTTCAATCCCCGTTGATCCCCCAGACTATGGTATAAGGCTACCTTATCGCAATCGATAAGGTGATCAACTAGTAAACGGTGCATTTCGGCTTGCACCGGCCTACAAATGGGCCTAGAATCCCACGCTGGTGCCAATCCCGTGGCACGGACACTACGCCTTACCAGTAGGAGGATACTCCCCCACAATGAAGAGAAGACTGGCTATCATGGCCGTAACCTTGGTCCTGCTCGTCGGGGCCTTCTCAAGCGGCCAGCTGTTGCAGGCCCAGAGCTCGCCCCAAGAAGTGGCTCAGGCGTACTTCAGTGAGGGTCCGCGGACGATAGGTGCGGCTGACGTTTACGAGAACCTGAACGACGGGGACCCGGAGAACGATCCCTACATCATCAGCCTGAGGTCTGCCGAGGACTACGCCAAGGGGCACATTCCGGGTGCGGTGAACATGAGCGTCAAGGAGATGTTCAGCGCGGCGGACCTGGGGACGATACCGCCGGACCGGCAGGTGGTGGTGGTCTGCTATACGGGGCAGACGGCGGCGCAGGCGACGGCGGGGCTGAACATGCTGGGGTACGATGCGTACAGCCTGCTGTTCGGGATGTCGTCGTGGACATCTGATCCAGATGTGTATGTCAAGCGATTCGACCCCGAGGTTCACACCAGCGACTACGCGGTGGAGACGGAGGCGAACGAGGTGGGTGGTCCGTATGAGATGCCGGGGCCGCTGGCGGCGGGGGTGCTCGCTGCGGCGGAGGCGTACTTTGGTGAGGGGCCGCGGACGATAGGCGCGGCGGACGTGTACGAGAACCTGAACGATGGGGACCCGGAGAACGATCCGTACATCATCAGCCTGAGGTCTGTGGAGGACTACGCCAAGGGGCACATCCCGGGTGCGGTGAACATGAGTGTGAAGGAGATGTTCAGCCCTGAGAGTCTGGCGACGATCCCGCCCGGCCGCCAGGTGGTGGTGGTCTGCTACACGGGGCAGACCGCAGGCCAGGCGACGGCGGGGCTGAACATGCTGGGGTACGATGCGTACAGCCTGCTGTTCGGGATGTCGTCGTGGACGTCGGATCCAGACGTATTCGTGAAGCGGTTCGACCCCGAGGCGCATACAAGCGACTACGGGGTTGAGCTGGAGGCGAACGACCCTGGTGGGCCGTACGAGTTGCCTTTCGCGGTGACGCCGGCCCCTGTGGTGGGTGTTGGAGAGGCGGCGGAGGCGTACTTTGGTGAGGGGCCGCGGACGATCGGTGCGGCGGATGTGTACGAGAACCTGAACGATGGAGATCCGGAGAACGATCCATACATCATCAGCCTGCGGTCTGCGGAGGACTACGCCAAGGGGCACATTCCGGGTGCGGTGAACATGAGCGTGAAGGAGATGTTCAGCGCCGTGCACCTGGGGACGATACCGCCGGACCGGCAGGTGGTCGTGGTCTGCTATACGGGGCAGACGGCGGGGCAGGCGACGGCGGGGCTGAACATGCTGGGGTGCGATGC
>JASFVG010000356.1:0-5211 GCA_050049955.1 Anaerolineae bacterium
CGGCGAGCTCGAGACCCAGGCTCTGCGTCAGCCCAACCCCGCCAAACTTCGAGGCAGCATAGGCCGAGTTTCGGTAGCTGCCCTTCTTTCCGGACTTGGAGTTGATCTGGATGATCACGCCTTGCCCCTGCTCTTTCATCACGCGCGCCGCGTGCTTCGCGCAGAGGAAATACCCCACCAGGTTGACCTCGAGCACGGCTCGCCAGGTGTCGGCCGGGAATGTCTCCACACGTCCAGCGATCAACACGCCTGCGTTGGACACCAGAATGTCGAGTCGACCGAACTCCAGTACCGCGCGAGTCACCATTTCGGCCACCTGCCCTTCGTCGGTCACGTCTGCTCCCACGGCGATAGCGCGCCTGCCCGACGTAGCCTGGATCTCCTGGGCGACCTCCCTCGCGCCCTCGAGGTTCAGGTCGGACACCACGACATCGGCCCCCTCGCTTGCCAACCGCCGGCAGATGGCCGCGCCCAGCCCCTGGGCCCCGCCCGTCACAATCGCGACTCGATCCTCAAGGAGTTGACACATCATTCTCCATCCGCTGAGTCCCTCATAGAAGCATGAGACGCAGGAACTCCTCCTCAGCTTCCCGCGTCCACTCTCGACCATTCCTCAGCCTTGCGTGGACGCTTGGCAACTGTTCCCGTAGGCCCTGCAGGGGCGTCAGAGGCAGCTCTTTGATGTGGGGAAAGATGACCACCTTGCCAGAGAATGCCCCGTCCCGGACCGCGCGCAGGCCGGCGTGGAAGGCCCGCAGTGAACCGACGGCAGCAACCTGTCGGTTAGCCGAGAACTCGCCGGTCCTGACCTGCTCCAGACCGATGCGCATGTTCTCGGTGGTCAGCCCGGAATGGCCAATGTAGCGTGTCCCCTTCAGGTAGACGTCGCTCAGGTTGAGCCGCGCCTTTGTACCTCGCTTGACGCCGGCGAAGATGTTCATAACGCCTCCTGGCGCCAGGTACTCCGCTGCCTCCTCGATCGCTACCACGGATGGCGCCAGCGCGATGATGTCGTCAAATGGCTTCCTACCTGCCTCGTCGAGCGTTTCCTGGTAGTGCTCTTCCGCCAAGGTCGCGCAGTCGAACCTGATGCCCTTGGCCTCGGCGTCGGCCCTGTAGACTGACTCGACGGTGGGCAGCCGGTCGTTCGACCTGGCTGTGCACAAGATGGCGCTGGGGCCGTGCGGGATCTCGAGCGCGCGTTGCACATGCAGCCTTCCCATGGGCCCGCCGGCGCCCACGAACCAGACGTGTCCCCCTGGCTTCAGCTCGGAGCGGACCGGGACGTCGTCATACGCGCGCGAGATGTCGGGGCCCTGTCCCCCCACGAACAGCCAACGGTTGTAGTGGATCCGACCGATGTCGACCTCTACCTTTCGCGGAAGAGGCTCGTCGGCGATGATGGCGAGCACACCGTAGCTCGCCAGATGGGGGCTTGCGGCCTCGATCAAGTCGGGATCGGAGCCCAACAGCACGATGTCGTCGACCTCGTCGACCGGCGGAGCCCCGATGCTCTCAACCTCGACGACCTCCACGCCGAGCGCCTCGGCACGAGTGCGCAGGCTGGTTGCGAGGCCGTCGGGTGCTGCCGTCAGCAGCAACCGTCTGGGGCGGCTGGTTTCGTCGAATCCCGTCCCAATGGAATACGGTCTATCCTTCGCTCGGCTGGTCCCAATGATCCACGCGATGCCGTCTGGCCTAAGCGTCTGCCGGTAGGTGAGGCGAAAGGCGGTCAACACACAGGTCCAGGGCTCGATGAGGGCAGCCTCCGCGTAGCCGGTCTGCGTTCCCACAGGAATCAGGTAGCTGCCGTCGTCACCATTGAGCACTCGCTGATCTATCACACTGTACTGCGACTGACCGCCCTGGATCTCGTACCCGTAGGCATAGCCAACCCCGTCCACGTAGATGTCGGCCTGGACAATGAACCGGTCGCCGACCGCGTACTCCTCCTGGAGACGATCCCCCACGCCGACCACGGTGAGGGCCACCTCGTGGCCCAACACCACCGGATCTGCCTGCATATCGCGGTAGATCCGGGGGTGGTCCTGCCCCGCGCGAACGACCTTGTAGTCGGAGAAGCAGACGCTGCATGCGTCGTGTCGGATGAGGAGCTGGTCCGGTCCGCACTCGCGCATGGGAACCAAGATGGGCTCACCATCGCGCCCCAGGTTTTCGAATCCCGCACCGTACAGGGGCCACAGGCTGAATCTGTCAGGAAGTGGGGCGTCCCCACGTCGGTAAGCGGAAGGCTTGTCGAACATCGCTTCCTCCCCTAGTTGGCGCACGGTCGGACGGCCTCCCCGCGGGCTAGGGTTCCTTGTCCATCTCGATCACGGCACGGATCACGCCGTCATCGTACGCGGCGACGGTCTCAAACGCGTCGGCGATACGCTCCAATGGGAATCTGTGACTGACCAGTGCGTCGACCTCCACGCGGCCATGGCGTACCAGTCGTATCGCCCGTGGGTAGGTATGCTTCATCCTCCGCACGACTTTGATGGTGAGGCCCCGGTGACGGCTGGTGGACGCCGTGAACAGCATCCTGTCGTCCTTGGGTATCCCTGCAATGATTACGCTGCCGCCGCGGCGAGCTACACCGGCGCACTGATCGGGCGTCTCTTCAGCGCCAGCTGCCTCGAACGCTACGTCTACTCCACGCCCCGCGGTCAAACGGACGATCTCGTCCACCACATCGTCATAACCTTCGTCCGGGCCTGGATAGGGATTCAGCGCCACGTCCGCTACGTAGTCGAGTGCGAACCGTCGTCGGTAGGCCAGGGGCTCAGTCATGTAGATCTCGCTGGCGCCGGCTGCCCTCGCCACCGCCGCTATGGACAGGCCGATCGGACCAGCCCCCAGCACGGCCACGGTGTAGCCGGGCCGTAGGCGAGCCCGGTCAACGGCGTAGATGCCGACGCCCAGGGGTTCCAGCATCGCGCCCTCCACGGGCGTGAATGTCTGCGGCAAGGGGAAGCAGTTCTCGGCGGGCATGACGGTGTACTCGGCGAAGACACCGTCGATGGGCGGAGTGCCGCAGAAGCGTACGTAGGGGCAGAGATTGGGGTCACCGCGCTGACACGGCTCGCATTCTCCACATGGAATCGCCGGTTCGATAGCCACGAGCTGCCCGACCTCCAGATCGGCTTCGACCTGTGGCCCGACGGCCGCCACCCAAGCCGAGGCTTCGTGACCCATGATGATCGGCTCCGTGACCACCTGGTCGCCGATGGCACCGTCCGTGTAGTAGTGCACGTCAGAGCCGCACACACCTACCGCGGCTACCTTGAGTAGCACCTCCCCGGGACCGGGCTCGGGACGGGGCAAGTCCTCTACCTTGACGTCACGAATGCCGTGGAGTCGCGATGCCCGCATCGTCGACGTTGCGGCCGCACGGTGTATCGAATCCAACCCTTCCTCCTTTACCGCTGGGGAAACCTCGAACCGCAGACTGACTCCGGTCGAGTATGGAGGCGCGCGCCGTCCCGATGGGCAGGCGCACGCGCCGCGACCGGCCTACGGCGGGGCGAGCAACCCTCTGGCCGGTCGGTGTACCAAGGGCAACCCTGCCCACGAGCTACCAGGGCGCTCGCTGGAGGGCAGAGTGGAGTGCTGAAGCCGGCCTAGCCCAGACTTAGACTCTTGAAGGCTTCAACTTGCGCTGTGATGGCGCGCTCCGCCGGAAGGCGCTCGATGCTGGATGCCCCAAAGAAGCCGTCAATGCCTGGCATCTTGGCCAGAGCACGGCCGACGTTCTCTGGTTCGTCGAAAGGCCCACCGTGACAGATGACGATGATGTCTTCCCGGACCTGCCGCCCTGCCGCGGCGATTTCCAGGACCCTGGTCACCGCCTCATCCAGCGTCATAGCGACGGCCGCACCAATGGAACCGGCGGTCGTCAATCCCACGTGGGCCACCAGCAGGTCGGCTCCTGCCCGGGCCATTGCCTCTGCCTCTGCAGCGTCAAACACGTAGGGCGTCGTCAGCAAGCCGAGATCGTGGGCAATACGGATCGCCTCGACCTCCTTGTCGTATCCCATACCCGTAGCTTCCAGGTTGGCTCGAAGCTTGCCATCAATGAGGCCTACCGTGGGGAAGTTCTGAATGCCGCTGAAACCCATCTGCTTCAGCGACTTGAGGAAGACGGGCATCAGTCGAAAGGGATCAGTGCCGCAGACGCCGGCTAGAACCGGGGTGTCCTCCACGACGGGCAACACCTCAGCTGCCATCTCCACGACGATGCCATTCGCGTCTCCGTAGGGCATGAGGCCCGCCAACGAGCCGCGCCCCGCCATGCGGTAGCGTCCTGAGTTGTAGATGATGATTAGGTCAGCGCCGCCCCGTTCCGCGAACTTGGCAGAGATGCCGGTCCCCGCGCCGCAGCCGATGATGGGCTTCCCGGATTGAGCCGTCGCGTGCAACCGCTTCAGCACTTTTTCGCGCCCGATGAAGGCCATTTGTCCCTCCTCACGACAGTGGCTTCAATCGTCCAACAGATCAAGCAGCAGGGCAGCGCACCTGTCGGCGAACTCAGCGTCGTTGATGTTGTGGTCCTCCTCGATCACGGGGATGCCCGGGCGGAGGTTTCGCCTGATCGCGTCGAAGCAGGCCTGGTCCGCCGCCGGGTCCCAGAATGCTCCCTCCTCGCTGTCCAGCATGGAGACGCCCTTGAGGGGTAGCACGATGGCGACTGGACCCGTGGCAGCGTTGGCCACCCTCGCGAGCATCTCCCCGATCTTGGCGTTCTCGTCGATGTTCGTCCGCAGCAGGGTGATGTTCGGATTCCACCGGTAGAGGTTGCGCCCCGAGTATCTCTCAGGAACCGTTTCGATGCTCCAGAAGTTGGCCATGTCTACGCAGCCTGGAACGATGACGGCTGGGATGCCAGCGAGGGAAGCGGCCATCCCGCGGTCCGCCCCGGCGCTCAGGACCCCACCGCAAACATAGTCCGCAAGCTCGGTCGTGGTGATGTCGAGCGAACCCACGATGTGGCCTTCGGCGATGAGGCTGTCCATAGTCTGCCCGCCAATCCCGGTCGCGTGGAAGACCAGCACCTCGTAGCCGTGCCCCTCCATCACAGCGCGCGCTCGGTTCACTGCCTCTGTCGTGTTGCCGAACATCGAGGCCGTGACGAGGGGCTTCGCGTCTAGGAGAGCGGGGGTCTCCATCTCTACCATGCCGGCTATGGCACCAGCTGCGTTGGCGTAGATC